>NZ_JAGBKN010000012.1:0-93913 GCF_017498075.1 Psychrobacter halodurans | reverse complement strand
CTTAGGGGCAATGGCTTGAATGGCTGACCATGTAGAGGGATAGTCGCTTAATGCTTCAATCAGCATGCGAACGGCGCGTTCTTTAATCTCAGGGGTGTAGTTTCGTGTTTTCATTGTCGTATTCTCTCAGAAAGTTAGGTCTCCGACAATCACGGGGCGGTTCATTCTGTGTAACTCACACTTCTTAAGTTTAACTGTACGGATTTAATGAAAGAGAACATATTTTCTATTTTAGAGCAACTCAAAAGCTTGTAAAGCAACCTCTTTAACATCTAAGCTAAGAGCTAAATCTGTATTAACCAAATCTTTAATATCGAAAAAATTAGCTTCTAGGGCATCATCTCCTGCTAGAGGATCACCAGAAACCCAAATACAAAGTACGGCTACAAGAACAAAATGGTGGCGAAGCTTACCACTACTATCAAAGTCAAACGCGTCAACAGCGTTAAATGCTTTAGAGGCATTTGATACAATACCTGTTTCTTCATAAAGTTCACGAACAGCAGCATCTTTAACAGTTTCACCACGTTCGATTTTACCGCCAGGAAAACCCCATAAACCAGCATCAGGTGGATTAGCACGTCGAACTAAAAGTACTTTCCCATCTTTGAAGAGTACCCCAATAGTAGCTGCTATTGGACGTAGGCACTGTGGATCGTATTGTATTATAGGCACATTAATTAGCTTATCAGACATAAGAACTCAGTTGAAAAAAGGATAGAGAATACTAAATAATACCATCGTAATCATTTTTTCTTTAGAGTATTAAACTATATTTTTTAAATGACTACCGCAGTGAACTATTTTAAATAGTCATCTTTTGATAGGCCTTTCCAGTAATCATAAAGAGCACTGATTTGTGAAGAGCATAATAGCTCCATAGCTGACTTTAATTGCTCTTTACTCCATAGCCACCACTGCATCTCTAACAACTGCGCTATTTCAATTTCTGTAAAACGATAGCGTATATGTTTAGCTGGGTTTGAACCCACAATTGAATACGGCTCGACATCTTTAGTAACGACAGCGCGACTACCAATAACAGCCCCATCACCAACAGTAACCCCGCCCATAATTATGGCCTCTGTACCAATCCAAACATCATTACCAATAACGGTATCTCCTGAACGTTCAAACCCATCCTTCGCGCCGAGAAACTGCTCTTCGCTTTGATAAAAGAATGGAAAGGTGCTTATCCATGAGTTTTTGTGACCTTGGTTTCCTGCCATCATAAATATTGCACCTGAACCTATGGAGCAATAACGCCCAATAATTAATTTATCTACGTCCGTTCGATCTGGTGCTAAATATCGGGCACAATCATCAAAATTATGTCCATGATAGTATCCTGAATAGTAGCTGTGCTCACCCACAATAATATTAGGGTTAGTAACTTGTTCTTTAAGAGGTTTGCCTTCAAAGGGGCTTTCAAAGTAATTATTCATGCTATCAATACCTTTTTAATATTTTTACTTCAGTAACCGGCCTAACTCGTATCAGTTCATAAATATTGCATAATTTCGATAGCTGCGCTATTTACTTCGATAAAAGCCACTATTAGTCCCCCACTTGGTGAGTTGGGTTCAATAGTTACTTTTTAGTTTTCAATTCTTTAGTTAGGCCATCTACTACAAACGCTACGTGAGGTATACTATTCATTCAATGAGTTAGCAGCCTTTTCCGATATCGCTTAGATTTATCTCTTATGTGGGCGCAGTTTCTATTGCACCAGCAACAGCACAACCCTGATATGTTTTGCCTGCATAGCTTAATGTGGCAGTAAATTCATTTTGATAGCCATTGTTATCGATACAAATATTTTTCCGTATATTCAAAATAATAGGTTGCCCGTTTACTGTGCTCGCATATTCTATATCTTCAGTATTGGCGGACCCCACTACTACAACTGTAGTAGGCTTTAAGAAATCTGCTTCTATACTTAATTTACTCTCTTCAACCACTGTTCGCCAACTTTTATCGTTGTTACCAAAAGCGGTAAATGCCGCTGACGCTATTGGCATTTCTATTGTAGGTTGCTGACTAAGGTCCATGGTGGTGGCTTGATAGTTATTACAAGCCACTAGAGCTAAGCTACCCGTTAAGCACATTGTCATTAGAAGCAAAGAACGCATAATTTTCCCTTTGAATATAATAGGAGAATACTGCTATCTAGCAGTGTTCTCTTTGTCTACATGATGAAATTCGGATTCTGATTACCATGGTTTGGTTTGCGGTAGGCTAGTGCATTGATTCATACTACTCAGTACGGGTAAGGTTAATTAATACCTTATCCATACACTTCTTATGTTAGCAATGCTAATGTAACATATCTATAAAATTTAACAGTGTGAAGTAAGTTAAAATCAGTGTTTTTTACTGCTCGGGTGTTTAAAATATGAAAAACCTAACTACTTCTATTCTACTTGCACTTCCTATCCTAGTAGTCAGCCCTACAGTCATGGCTGCATCTGCATCTGCATCTGCATCTGCATCTTCAGATGCAGTGGCTAAAGCTGTTGATGTTCAATTTAAAAAAGGTGCCAGCTCAGCCAACTATTATGGGAAATTAAAAGGCAATAAGTATGATTCCTATACATTTTATGCCAAAAAAAACCAAAAGCTTTCTGTCAAAATAGCGGGAGGGAATGTAGACACTTATTTATTCCATAAGAATCTAGCAAATTCTGTTAACGTAGGAGAGTACGCACCTGAAGTGGATGATAAAGGTTATTACACGCTCCCATATTCAGGTGAATATGAGTTGCGTGTTCTTCAGCCACGCTCTCAGGCATCTAGAGGGAAAAAACCTGTATACTGGCTAGAGATATCTATTTTGTAGGTATCTAAGTTTACTCTCCTATTACTGTTCTATACTGATACATATATGAATACAGCTTCATAATCAATAAAACAATGCGCTGCATTAAAAATCTTATATAAACTGTCGCAGTGAACAATACTATAGTCTTAAAGATGGTTCCATAAAATAATACCAAATCCAAAAATACGATTAGCCTTGTGTGACTTATTAAACCTGTTAGTGGCCATATCACACAAGTTTTCTTTGTTATTCTCATTTTTGGAAATGGTATAAAAAAAGTTAGAAATCTATCTTAATGACAACTAAAACTTATAGTTGACACCTATATAGAATGAGCGCCCCACGCCAGGCACAGATGTGCCCCAGTTAGAGCTGCCATCTATCTCCTTATTCATAGACATGGTTCTACCTTGACCCATGTATGCGCCCCCTAGAGGTAATGCATAGTTTTTATCAAATACGTTATCGATACCAGCCTCAATTGCGACCTCTTTAAACTGATAGCCCGTACTGAGGTTTAAGAGACCATAACCCGCGGTTTTAATTTCGTTGCGAGGGGTGGATACATCCTTTTTAGCCGCGACACCCACCACTTCGATTTGGTTTGTCCAACCGTTATTTTCCCGATTCAGGGCGACACTGCCATTAAATGGCATGATGTTATATAAGTCTGAGCCGCTGTCTTTATTTTCCCCTTTGGTATAGCTTAAAGAGCCTACTATATCCCAGTACCCCCAAGTATTTGCTGCCAACTCCCGATTGGCTGAGATATCTATGCCATATATCTCAGCATCTTGGTTGGTATAGCGCAGTACATTATATTGATTAGTTGTTTGAGTACCCGCCGCTGTATTGGTCATACGATTCCACTGTACGGCATCAACATAGTCATCAATATATGAATAATAAGGTGTGGCTTTAATACCCCAGCTGTCATCATCAGCGCGCCAGTCTAAGGTAGCTGATAGGGTATTTGATTTTTCAGGACTCAGATTGGGATCACCAAAATAGCCATTGCCATCTCCAACAGTATTATTCATGACAGCCGCCATGGGCCATGTCGACCACGTATAGCGTTCATAGAGGCTGGGTGTGCGTTCTTTATGCGACAGCCCCAGCTCTAAGGTTTTTTGTGCATCAATGTTGTAGCGGGCGATCGCGGTGACGTCGATGTTGTGGTCAGTGGTACTACGGTCGCTGGCATTAAAGTTAGCGCTATCTCGCAACTGATTGGTCATATTGTTTTGACCACCGACTTGATAGCCATGTACTTCATCAGCACTGGTACGTACGTTTTCGTAGCGGGTACCAAGCTGAGTTGTCCATTCAGGAGAGATGTCTTTTTCCCATTCGCCATAGATGCTGATACGCTGACGTTGACCATTGTTGATATTTTGAAATTTGTTTGGCGACATCATACCGTTGCCAGATGCTGCCCACGTGTCATCAAGCGTATAGTCTTGATATTCAGCCCCTATATTAAGTGTGCCTTGCTCAGCTAAGTCGACAATCGCTTTTAAATTGGTTCCAATCGTCTTGCTGTTGGTACTCATAGGCATACCTTTAGCGGCACCGTACAAGAACTGTTTGTCTTCTCCAAAATTCATATAGTGATCGACATCTTCATGATAGGCCTGTGCTTCTAACTGTCCCCAGTTTAACTCTCCTTGATAGCGTAGATTAATACGGTCAAGCTGATTGTCGAGCATGTCCATCCGCTGATTTGGATATAGCTCTTTTGGTACGTTTTGCCACAGATAAGTACCTTGTAGCAGATGATTACCATTCTTATAAGCAATGTCTAATGATTGATTTTTGCTCTCATAAGCGGTTGAACCAACTTCATCTTTTGCTAATGTTTTATTAGGATTCCCTGTTTGGGTATAAGATTTAAAATTACCACCAGCTTTATAGTTATCTGCCTGTGCGAAGCTGCCTTTATAGGTGAGGCTAAGTTGATCGTTTGCCGCTGTGGTCGACAAGTTGGCACCATAAGCATCACCATTGCTACGATAAAATGTGCCAATCTCACCTAAAGTTAGTATGTCGCTATCCGTTGAAAAGACAGGCTCTGCTGTTTCGACAACGATAGTGCCACCAATACTATTACCACCGACACTCACAGGCGTCACACCTGCATAGACGGTGGTTTCATCTACAGAGCTTGGTGCGATATAAGAAAGGGGTGAGTTCATACTATTTGGACAAGAGGCGATTGAGTCAACACCATCTACTAAAACACGTAGACGATTGTCCGCCAAGCCTCTCATCACAGGTAGGTTTGAGATACCACCAGCACTTTGTACATTAAGACCGGGTATTTTTGTCAGTATAGTGGCTGTATCACTGCTTGCCACTTGTTTGCTGTTAATAAGTTTTTGATTAATGCTGGCTGCTTTTCCAAGGGCATCGGTACTAGATGGCTTCGCATAAACGACGATTTCTGGCAATCGGATATGTGGCTCATCATCCGTAGTATGCGTATACGCCTTTACGGTTGTAGAATCGGCATAAGCGCTACTGATATGCAATAAAGACAAGGCTAAAACACTTAGTTTTAAAATAGGTACAACGTTCATTGATGAAGATGACATCTTATATTCCTAGAAATTTGCAAAAATATTTTATGAAATCGATTATTCAGTTTTTATCAAGATAGAATGTCAGACAAGCCACTTATGGGCTTAGAGTAAGCATTTACTGAATGTTTCTCGATATAAAGAGATAGAATTTTGAGCATGGTTTTTTTAAGCAAGCGTATACAAGCACCTCAATCAACATGCCAAGTAGGTGCGTTGATGGGGAGTATCGTTATTAATGCTCTAAAAATATTGGCCTATAAATGTGAATGATTATATGGATGTGACTAGTGGAGGAGCGCGTGCGAGGGGTCTTAGAAAACTAACCGAATAATAACTATGTGAGCGATATAAAAATGTGACTGAGACAGGAGACAGCTCAATCAAAGCCGAGTCAGTATGTGTAAAAGCGACTGGTAATAGTGCCGCAGACATGGCAGTGCAAAGGTCGCAGCCACGGTATTTGACGGCATTAGGGTTAGATTCAGAGCGTTCAACCTTATCTTTGTTATATAAGGCTGCCTGCGAAGATGCGGCGTCAACCGTTATGACAGGCTTAACGGTCGCAGTCGATGCTTGTTGGTGTGGTAAATGATGAGCAGCACTATCAATGGGTATGTGATGATTGGTGTACGCAATATCAGTCTGTATTTGCTCATACTGTTTGATGACCGATACTACTGGTGCAAGCTCAGCACAGACGCCATGACCTAAGTGAGGGTTATCGTCCCATAAAGGTGTTAGAAAAAGCGTGATGTGCATGATCCAAGCGAAACATGCGACCAACATGCCAAACCACATCATTACTGGTGATGAATATCGTAAAACAAGCTTTCGATGCTTAGTAGACATGATAGGGTCATCGTGTTTTCAGCATTATGAATGCTGTATAAGTAACATATATGGATAAGTGGACCTGTTCGACTAAACCCTAAAGTTGATGCAATTTAGAAAGAAGGCTTAACAAAATAGACAGGATTTTTAACAATGCCATTCTAAGACAGTCAGTAGAGCTTTTACAAGTTTTGTTTTAGAGAGATGCGTTTTACATGTATTTTTCAGAATAACTTATTTACCAGCTTATCATTAGGGCGTGTTGAACATTGGCGACAAATTAATGGCAAAAAAAAGCGAACGGTTAATCTTTAATTTCTCACACAAAAAAGATATCGTTCGCTATGCCTCACACTATGCTCAAAGATGAACACTGGACAGTGTGAAATGCAACCACGACTAGAGGATGTCCAATGACTGTTTCAATCCACGCACCCGTGATGGGTGCGAAAAGAGCATATCAGAGAGCACCTATAGCGCCACCGTTTCAATCCACGCACCCGTGATGGGTGCGAAGATAAGCTGCCGCTGGGCTGGGAGATGCAGCATGTTTCAATCCACGCACCCGTGATGGGTGCGAACGCCGTCGTCGTTGTCGGTTAGGCGTTCGGACGGTTTCAATCCACGCACCCGTGATGGGTGCGAACCTATGTTGCAACCGATGTCTAATAGACTAGGGTTTCAATCCACGCACCCGTGATGGGTGCGAATGAAGTGGTTTTTGGTAATGCGAAGGGCTTTTGGTTTCAATCCACGCACCCGTGATGGGTGCGAACCGCTGCAGGTCTATGGCTGTTTGTAGGCGTTCTAGTTTCAATCCACGCACCCGTGATGGGTGCGAACAAGCAGACTACCTGAAAGACCCAGAGGGTGGAGTTTCAATCCACGCACCCGTGATGGGTGCGAAAACACAAAATATTCGACTTGAAAGATCTGTCCGTTTCAATCCACGCACCCGTGATGGGTGCGAAGGGCTAGAGATCGGCTTTGATTGCGAATTGCGTGTTTCAATCCACGCACCCGTGATGGGTGCGAAAGATTACTAAGAGTGAGCTACTGAGACGCATTGTTTCAATCCACGCACCCGTGATGGGTGCGAATATCCTTATGCTTCTACTCGTTGAATGGTTGGGTTTCAATCCACGCACCCGTGATGGGTGCGAATAGGTAGCTCCTAAGCCGGACACGCGTTTAACGCTGTTTCAATCCACGCACCCGTGATGGGTGCGAATGTCTGTATAAGATTATGATCAAGGGCGATGATGTTTCAATCCACGCACCCGTGATGGGTGCGAACTAGTAAGTAAGATTTTGGTTGTGGTTGCGGTTTCAATCCACGCACCCGTGATGGGTGCGAAGAGCTTGTGCATCATTTTGTGAGTTCAGTTGATGTTTCAATCCACGCACCCGTGATGGGTGCGAATGTTAAGTCCTTCGGCATTTCTGAGGTATTTATCGTTTCAATCCACGCACCCGTGATGGGTGCGAAAGATTGGGTTGTATTAGCGAGGTGTTTGAAATAGGTTTCAATCCACGCACCCGTGATGGGTGCGAAACCTCTTTACCCATTAGATTGCTAACGCTAATACGTTTCAATCCACGCACCCGTGATGGGTGCGAACTTGCTCAATGCCAAGGGCGTTAGTGATTTGAGTGTTTCAATCCACGCACCCGTGATGGGTGCGAATAAGCTGTCGCTGAGTGCTTGTAGTAGCTAAGCCGTTTCAATCCACGCACCCGTGATGGGTGCGAAAGCTGATTTACGAGCGCTTCACCGGCCAGCTAGTTTCAATCCACGCACCCGTGATGGGTGCGAACCTTGCTGGTTATGGATTAATCTAGCCAAGCCTGTTTCAATCCACGCACCCGTGATGGGTGCGAACCACGACTGCGCTAGTTTACGAGGTAGCAGGTCGAGTTTCAATCCACGCACCCGTGATGGGTGCGAAGTCAGCTGGTGGAGTCTGAGGTTGCAAACATCGAGTTTCAATCCACGCACCCGTGATGGGTGCGAACTGCCATATGGCAGCGCAAAAATATACCTAGGCGTTTCAATCCACGCACCCGTGATGGGTGCGAACACCTAGTCGGTCGATGTTTTCAATCGGTATCTGTTTCAATCCACGCACCCGTGATGGGTGCGAACGGTAGAGCGCGGCTCAAAAGTCAAAGTATTTTTGTTTCAATCCACGCACCCGTGATGGGTGCGAAAAAGTGAGGTCGTTTGTTCTTTTGAGTTGTCCGGTTTCAATCCACGCACCCGTGATGGGTGCGAAGTGTGCGATTATCAACATCATGAGGTGCTACGTGTTTCAATCCACGCACCCGTGATGGGTGCGAAGCTAATCCATTTTGCATAGGAGCTAGCCATGATTGTTTCAATCCACGCACCCGTGATGGGTGCGAATGGAGTGGTTGGTTTATAGAACAAGGTTTGGGCGTTTCAATCCACGCACCCGTGATGGGTGCGAATAGAGATTAGCTTTGACTGCGAATGGCACGAGGTTTCAATCCACGCACCCGTGATGGGTGCGAAGATGCACAAACGTGCTGACATTTTTATAGGGCGTTTCAATCCACGCACCCGTGATGGGTGCGAAGCAAAGTTAGCATCTGGTGAAAAAAATAGTGTTGGTTTCAATCCACGCACCCGTGATGGGTGCGAATGGTCATTATGTTGTATATCCGACTTGGTGTCGGTTTCAATCCACGCACCCGTGATGGGTGCGAAAACTACTAATTGAGAAAACAGGCATCGACTTGGTTTCAATCCACGCACCCGTGATGGGTGCGAAAACCCAGACAACCCTACTTTTCGTAATGTGATGTTTCAATCCACGCACCCGTGATGGGTGCGAAGAACAAAAGTGCTTGACGTTGTGGTTCGTATATGCGTTTCAATCCACGCACCCGTGATGGGTGCGAAGTATATCAAAACATAAATGCTTGACACAATCTCGTTTCAATCCACGCACCCGTGATGGGTGCGAATTAATGCGGTTAATGGCATGATATTAAACAGTAAGTTTCAATCCACGCACCCGTGATGGGTGCGAAACAGAATAAGTCCACGCTTGGCAAAACGTCAAGTTTCAATCCACGCACCCGTGATGGGTGCGAATGCAGATTGATACTCGTAAGTGGATTGTGGCCAGTTTCAATCCACGCACCCGTGATGGGTGCGAAGTTGATGCGCGACTTTGTTGATCAAATTCACAGTTTCAATCCACGCACCCGTGATGGGTGCGAATTACAAATAACGACAATATAACATCTGTTACTGGTTTCAATCCACGCACCCGTGATGGGTGCGAAGCGACTACACAATCAGCGGTACGACAGGGCTACGTTTCAATCCACGCACCCGTGATGGGTGCGAAGGCCATCATCAACGCCTACTTTGATTGCTGGTGTTTCAATCCACGCACCCGTGATGGGTGCGAATATCTGCTAAAGTATGTTTGTTCTGAAACAAATAGTTTCAATCCACGCACCCGTGATGGGTGCGAAACTCAATGATACCTATGTGTATAGCGAGATAGATGTTTCAATCCACGCACCCGTGATGGGTGCGAATCCTGAGATGGTTGGGGCTAACATCGCCAAAGAGTTTCAATCCACGCACCCGTGATGGGTGCGAATGTTTGCCCTGCGTATCGCTCGGTCGCGCAACCTGTTTCAATCCACGCACCCGTGATGGGTGCGAAAGCCCATAGTCTAAGTCGCTGATAAAGTTATGAATAAACCTTGAGATTTGCGAACGTCTAAACCATAAGCGAATTTGGCAAGCATCTTGCTTACCAAAGTTTTATTATAAAAAAATAAAGTCATAAAAATCAAGTTGTTAAATAGCTCTGCTGACCCGTTGCGAATACACCAGACATTTTATGTATGCTATAGGCTCGCAGTGACCTTATCACAGTCAAATCAGGGTTATTAAAATAACAACACATCATTTAAGTCTAACACGGGTTTCGCACCAATATGCTCAACTTTGCGTTGCCAATTTTTACCCATGTAATAATAGCGCAGACTGTCCATCTCATGATCGATAATATCTTCAAGTGTAGCTCGAAGGGTCGTCCATTGAGCAGGATTAACTTCAATCTCAAACACTGAATATTGCACTCGCTGCCCATAGTTCAAACAGTGCTTAGCAATGTGACGTAAACGCTTAGCGCTAGATGCACCCTCCGAGCTAATATCATAAGTGACCAATACCATCATAACGATACTCCTTGTTTATTAATCATTCATGGAGCAACTTACTTCCAAAGAAAAGGAATATAAGCATCAATATCGCCTCTGATATGACGCGCCATAATTGTCGCTTGCAGATGGGGCAACAAACCAAAAGGTACCGTTTCCTCAAACCATTCATGATAAATAGTTTGCTGCTTGCGATCATGCCACGCTTTAAAAAAAGTTTGCCTTGCTTCATCCTTGAGCCAAACCGCACCATTTGCCTCAGTTTTAAAGTCTGACTTACCGAGCTGCTTTTTATTAATTAAAGACAACACAAAACGGTCAACGATAGGACGAAACTCCTCAACTAAATCTAATGCAAGAGAAGGACGTCCAGGGCGTAGTTGATGAAATACCCCGCAAGAAGGATCAAGTCCTACGGTCTCAAGCGCACTACGGCAATCATGAGTCATCAGAGTATAAGTAAAAGAAAGCAGGGCATTAACAGCATCGGTGGGTGGGTTACGAGTGCGTTTAGGGAAACTAAAATCAGGATTACGTATGAATTGTGGAAACACACTAAAGTAAATGCTCGCCATCTCTCCTTCACGGCCTAATAGGTCAGGCAAGTTTTTAGTGGCTAAAATTTTATGTAGACCATGCTCTAAACGCTTTTGCGCGGATTGTAATTTATCAGTAGTTGCATCATCTAGCTGATTTTTATAATCTCGCAAGTAGCGACGAATCACTTGGCGCTGATTATGCACTTTACCTAAGATAACGC
Source organism: Psychrobacter halodurans (assembly GCF_017498075.1). Classification (NCBI taxonomy): domain Bacteria; kingdom Pseudomonadati; phylum Pseudomonadota; class Gammaproteobacteria; order Moraxellales; family Moraxellaceae; genus Psychrobacter; species Psychrobacter halodurans. Next base: position 82,710 of record NZ_JAGBKN010000012.1, on the reverse strand, counting down.
TATGGCAGATGGGCTGAAAGCGCTCGGGATCATCACTGATACGGTACTGCTCACGACGTAGCAGCACATTACCACTGACCGCGCCTTCAATACGCGCTTGAAACTTACCATAGCGATTTAGATGTGTAATTGTTATAGCGTTATCAGTACAGTGTGCCATAAGTGCTGGTGATACTGACACTTGCCCAAAACAAACTATCGCATCGAGCTTATGAATAGGGACGCGACCTTTAACCTCGTAGTCAATATTCATCACCACATTTTCGCCCTGCTTATTGAGCCACGCACCTTGAGTTTGGACGAATAAAGTGTTTTTTAACGGGCGCATAGAGATTCCTACTAGGTTTTAATGACAATGTTATTAACAATAAAGGTTTATTCCTTAAGACTGGTATTTATTTTTTTAGTCAGCCATGTTGAAGCATTTTTATTAAAAATCTTGGGATGACAGATATCATTAAGTGAGCAATTGCGGCATTTACTGGTGCTATAAGTGGGCTTGGGCGTCTCTCCACTCTCTATAATATGCCGACAGTCATTAATAGCATCTAAAGTGACCTTCCGTAGTTCATCATCAAAATTTACATTATGACGGCGGCGCGTCTTACCATAAAACAGTGCGCCCTCACTGACGGTGCAATCATGCATATCTTCTAAGCATAGTGCTTGCGCGCACAATTGCACTTCATCCGCACGATGTGATTTGGGCTTACCGCGTTTATACTCGATAGGGAAAGGGGTTTGTGTGCCGTTATCATCGGTATGATACTCAACCACATCCGCCACGCCTTCTAGTCCCAATGCTTCATGACCAAGTCGCAAAGTGCGCACGGTCTTGATATTGCCACGCGTGTCATGACCGCCAGAGTTGACCTTCTCATGCATCACTTGCCCTTCTGCAGTAAACACGTTCTCCTCCCACGCGCATTCAAGCTCAATGAGCGCAAACTGGCGCGGGCAGAATAAATAGTGTTGTAAGCGGGATAGGTAGAGAGCTTGCATGATTATTGGCTCTAAACTAATAAGAGATTTAAAGCAAACCTTACTTGATAAGGTTTGCTCAAGTTTTAAAGTCTAAGAATGGTTAAAATCCTTCAATAATCTCAGGCTCTAGCCCTTCTAACGCTGACTTTAAGGCGTCTTCATCAAAACTACCATCTGCTATTTGACCATTTTCTTTTTGTTCTTGCATCCTTTTTTCAATTAGCTCTTTTAAACTGCGATGCACCTTCGCCGATGAATACTGACCTGACTTGCTGTTATGCTCCCACCAGATGACTTTTTTAACCTGCATACTGCCCTCAGGACGAGCCGATGAAGCATCGCCTTCAAACAGCTTGGGTAAAATCTGTTTTATCTTTTCAGCGTCGCTATCGCTAAAGCCGGTCCGTTCTGCCAATTGCGGGGTAATTGCCCCATAAGTGACATAAATGCCTTCATCAACGCGGTGCTTCATTCCCATACGGTCAGCACTCATTATTGCGCCTTCTTTTTTAGGTGTCTCACTATTCACGCTTTTAGTAATTTGGGTGCTAGTAATATCGACAGGCTCTAAGCTAAACGCTGACTGAATAGTGACAGGGCCTCGGATAGGAATAGACACACCGTCAGCACCAGTTGTCTTACCAAAAGCAAATACCTGACCAAAGGCACGAACATCAAACCATTGATCACAGGCCTGTTTAATTGCTTCGTCACGATGCGTTTTTTTCGCATTTAGGACGTCTTTTCCTAAGATTCCTTCTGCTCTGTCTTTTAAGCTTTTATAGTCATCTATTTTTTTCTCATCCGATTGGACAAAAATGTCTTCATCAGACTCTTGCAAGCGATCACGGATTTTACGCTTTAAGCAAACATCGGTGATTTCACCATTACCTGCAAAGTCAGTACGCGGACGGTTACCGTTTAGCGGGTCACCATTCGGATTGGCATTATTGACGCCAATGATGAGGGCGAAGTCAATTTTATTACTAATAGGGTTTTGGGTAGAGGCAGTCATAATTTATCCTTTTATTGAGATTTGAATTTTATAAAGTCTAGATTAAGCGGTTTCGTTGGTGTCTTCTGAATTTTTCTTATCTTCACGAGCCTGCTTTGCTTGCTGTTTATCCAGTTTTATTTGCATCTTTTGACTGTGATAACCAAGCAAAAACTCACCTGATAAGGCGGAATCATTATTAAAGTCTTCAATGTCAAAGCGACTCATAATTTGGTCTAATAAGTCCTGCATATTGGTTAGATAACCTGCACGGTTTGATTTTAGACGGTTCTCATAAGGTTTGAGAGCCAGCTCAATATTGCGCCATGTGGTAAAGGGACGATTGGCAAATTGTTGCATATAACGCTGAGCAGTCGTGCTACGTTTCTCACCTGCAATATATAGCGCTAAGCTTTCAATATCTTCGGCAACTGCTAATAGGCGACCATATAAATAATCTCGGCTGTTATAGTCTGTTTGTAATGCCACGGTATAGCTCCTTTTTTTATCGTCTGATTGACGCAAATGATATCCACGGTATAAAGCACAGGCGACGCCTAACGCTTGTTCCCATTCCCAATGTTCTAGTGCCAACGGATTAGAGGCACGCTTAATACATAAATCTACCAGTTGCCAAGGGAATGGCCTTGCTTCTCCCTCTACGATACAAGGTAATACTTGTGAGACCACTTGCTTTTTGAGCGCATCTGAAAGGCGTGCGCCATACGCCACTTGGGAAATTTGCCGTGGAACTGGTGCTTTGATAGTTAGCTTACGTTCACTGGTTTTGGTGTCCTTATAGGTGGTATACCATACAAACTGGCTATACCATGCCTCTAATGCGTCAATATAATCATCGGGCATGGTTTCGTGATAATAGGTGACCGCCATACGCCCAGGCGTTGCTGAATCTAAAGTAATGATAGATATTTGGTCGTGTTTATCGAGCCGTTGCCGATAGCCTTGCATGGTATTATTAAGGTGAGACGCAAAGGTGTAACCTAAATTATTACTATGTTCGATGGGTTGCGGTGCATCATTGATTACGGGTTGATTGTCGCTAATATCTCTTTGAGAAATGAGGTCATCTTCTTCGTCATCATCAAAGTCGTCATCCTCCTCTATTCTTTGAAAACTATTAATATTATTCTCTTCAGAAGATTGCACTGGTTGTGCGACTTTTTCAATATCTAAGGGATCATCTTCAGTGATATCTTGTACAGGTTGCGGTGTCGTTTTACCTGATATCGCCCAAGCGACGACAGCTTGACCAGCATCCTCTTTGCCTTGCCGGGTCAGTAGCCACGATAAAGCAGAATGCGCTTTTTCGGTGACTACCGCACTGATATTAGCCCCTTGCAAGCCATGCGCTTTAATAGATTTATCATTGTCGGTAAAACGCCCTAAGAAGGTAAAGCTAGATAAATCATTGGCCGAAATTAGCTTGGCGTTGGTGGCACTGCGCAGAATACGGTTGGGATGCTTGCTGGCAAGTGGGCTATCTTTACCTGTGACATAACAAAAGCCATCGACACTATCGAGCGTGGCATAAAACTGTTGCCATGCCTCAAACAGACTCTCGTCTCGCCATGTTTCGTTCTTACCCCAGTTATCTTGCTGGTCACCTAAACCAGTTGGTGTCACGCGCCAAGCAATAAACGCAGAGCCTTGATCGAATACGCCTTTGTTCTTATTGAGTGACGATAAAATACTGTCAGGATAGTCACTAGCTTGTTCGGGATAGGCAAGTTTGCTTGTATCGCCAGGGTCAACAATCAAAACGTCAGCATCGATTAAGTCTTTGACTAGCGTGCCTTTATTTACATAATTAAGTACAGCTTGCGCTTTGGGGTGAGCGTATGGTGAGTCGCACCACGTAGATAGTTCATCTTCGTAGAGTGGATATAAATCCTTTTTATTTGTACTGTATTCAAAGAAGTCTTTACCCACATACTGCAACTTATCAGATAGAGGGTGTGCGACAGGCTTTGAAGTTCTATTAGCAGATGCATTGGTTGCGGGTATTACCAGTTGACGCGATTTAACCTTGCCATTATCGTCTCGGCATAACTCTGCGCTCACAAAGTCGCCTTTATCGTTGATGGTGACGATAATTTGTACATTTTGGTTCACATGATAATAAGGCATCAGCGCATGAGTGTCTTGAGCTTGAACATCTTCATCACGCTGACTGGCGTGCTGATAAGTTTGATATAAACGTTGTAGCCAGCTCATAGTGATGCCTCCGTTTGGCTAACAGGTTCGACATTATTCTCTAACTCGAACGTCTTAGCACTCATATCGCGGACAAAACGATTAGGCATACCATTACCACTATCGGCTTGTAGATCATCGGTGGGTTTAGGGAACTCGACAACACCAAAACGCATTACCGCATGCCAAAAGCGACTGTGTAACTCATCCAGTCCGGTCTCATCAGGGTAGGCAAAGCTATGAAACATCAGGCCATAACCAAGCTCATCAATGTCATCATACGCGCCTTTACCACTACCAAATTCGCAAGGCTCAACATAGCCTTGGCACTCTCTTGTCCCTAAAAAAATATCTTGGCGACCGCCTTTATCGACCATACGCTTAGCTATACTATAGTGCTTGCCATCGATGCGATCCGCTTCAAGCTCTGGGCGGTGCAGGTTCCATTCAAAGTGAGCCTGCACTTGATAAGCCACATCATGAAGATAGGTATAATAAGCCAAATCATTACCGTCTTTATGATAGCGTATCGGTTTCATGCCTTTGGTTTGGGTACGAATCGGGTTTATTACCCTTACTTTATCGACAACCCAAATGATGCTTGGTTTCCAGTAAATACTTTTACAGACGCCTTTTAGCGCCTCATAAGTAGGCAAATGATAGCTGGTCTTTTCGCCACCAATGCGGGTAATTGGATCGGTGAATAGAGCGTTTCGTCCCGTGAGGAGAAATTCGATTGAATTTTTTGGTTTTGTATTTTGCAACGTTTGATATCCTTCTATGACTTAAAACAATTTTGGCTAATCTGACTCTAGAACCTCTAGCTTGTATTAAAACCCTTCTATAAAATCAAGCTTACCATCTCCCTCTATATTCAATCCCATTTGCTCATCATAGAATGTTTCAGATAACGTTAGAATACCTGTATCCCTTACCTGAGTGATTGCACCAGCGTCTATTAACTTATCAAGCATAAAGGGAAATACGTTGACGCTGTATTGCTGTGTTTCTCGAACCAGTTTATAAAACTCTTTATCATTTACTTGAGTGCCATATAGTGCGGTAATCAATTCACGACCGCTATCACCATAAGGTACGACAATGGCTTTGGTAGGCGCATCAATGACTTTAAAGGCTTTGCCGGCTTCCATAAACGATTGCCATAGCTTGGGAAATTGACCATTGTCGATACGCTGTTTATTGTCATTGCTTACCGCCACATTGGTACTGTTATTACTCAACCAGCCAAACACGGTATGAATATCATCAACAGGGTAGGCCATCTGTTTTTCGGCATGGTCTGTCTGATAAAAGCCTTTAAAAAATATGTTCATAATATCTGGGTCAAGTAAGTGCTTACTTGCATTCTCAGGTTCTTTTAATATAGGTAGTATGGTGTTCTCCATTTGAGCCTTACCTAACGCAATGGTCGGCAATTTACTTAAGCCCTCGGCATCAGGTTTAACAATAAACACTTGACCCTTAATAGCCTTACCAGCCGCGTTCCTCATTTCACCATGTCGATTACAGCGTCCTGACGCTTGGGCAATACTATCCAGTCCTGCTAAAAACCGTATCACTGATTTAAATGAAACATCTACGCCCGCCTCAATCAGCTGGGTTGAGACAACCAAAGTAGGCAAGCCGTCTTTTAGGCGTTTACGAATGGTTGCTAGTAAGTCTTTACGGTGACGAGCACATTGTCCTGTACTCAAATGGAACAACTCTTCTGACTTAGCTGTTTTAGACAGCTCTCTATATAAATCACTTGCCCACGCCTTAGTATTAACAATGACGAGCGTACTGCCAAATTTGGCAAAATTTTCGTTAATATAATCTGTCAAACCATCTAAGTCTTGAGGGTTTTTAGTATGGTCATGAATATCTACCCGCTGTAAGGTATCAAATAGCACGGTTAGATCGTCACGATTCCCAATGATCTCAGTTGCAGGGTTTAAACTGCCATTTTGTTCAATGGGTAGTTTGTCGAGCACAGGCTGGGTTGCGGTACACAATACGGCGGTAGAATTGGCATAACTGGTGAAAAAATTAATAGCATTACAATAGAGGTAATAACAGTTGATAGGTAGGGTTTGAATTTCATCAAATATTAATACCGCTCGGCTTAGCTGGTGCAAACGTCTAACGCCTTTGGTACCACCACCAAAACAGCTCTCTAAAAATTGCACCATGGTGGTAAACACAATCGGTGCATTCCAGTTGTCCATAATCAGTTTGCTTTGCCAAGTTTGTACATCTGGTTCAAGGTTTGAGTGTTGCTCTAATACCCATTTTTCATCATAACTGCCATCAGGTGACTTTTCTTCAAGAATGTCTCGTATCTCTTGAGCATTTTGCTCAATAATACTGGTAAAGGGAATGATATAGATAATGCGGTCAAGGTTATGGCGTTTAGCATGTTGCACCGCAAAGCGTAGGCTGGCAAGCGTCTTGCCGCCACCTGTTGGGACGGTAAGTGTATAAATACCTTGTGGTTTTTGTCCTTCCTCAAAGCACGTTTGGGAGATTCTATCTCGTTGTTCATTGATTGGATTTGGCGGGCTATGTTTTGCTTTATCAGCGAAGTCTTTATAGAGAGCTTCTACCTTATCTATAGCGATTTGCCAGTTTGGCCGCTTGTGATCTAACAGGTGTTCTTGGCTTGGATATTCGAAGGCTATACTGTTGCTACGGTCTGCATCAATCAGACAGCTAAATAGTAGACGGGTATAGAAGCCAATATAGAAGTCTTTTTGTTTGGGTTTACTGTCTTCTCTCAATAAAAGTGCAAGCGCGTTATGAAACTCTACCACTGCGGCATTGATTGTTTTTTTATCTAAAGAATTAAATAGTTTGTTGTTTATCGCATTACTAAGTGCTTCTTGAAAATGCACTTTGTCTTTAGGCTTAGTTTTGCGATTATATAGATAAGGTTGGCCTTCTTTATCTACGACATTTACTAATCCGCTATGATGAGAGGCCACACAAATGAATAGAATGTCAGCTAATAACGCGCCTTGAGCTGCGTTATTCTTTTTTGGTCGATCTTTAAACTTGTTATAAAGAAATATTGCTCCAGCGGTAGAGTGGTCAACCGAACCTCTTGTTGGCTTTCCTTTCATTAAGAGTTCAGCTTCTTCATCTTCATCAAGACCTAGGTCTTTATAATTATCAAATTTTAAGCTGTCTCTAATGTAGGTCTGAAACGCCTGACTATACTTACCTAAATCATGAACCAATCCAATAAGTTCACCTGACAACGGTAAGCCAATTTTAGTCGCTAAGGTTTTAGCTATCTCTGCTGTACCAGTTAAATGGTCATAGAGTGATTGTTCGCTACCGTCGCTGGCACGAACATGCGCAACAAATTTCTGCCCAGCAGTATCTGAATGTCCATTTTGAGTATTTAGGTTTCCCATCACTGTATATTAGTCCAGGCTATTGTTGTATAAATAATTTATTCAACAATAGCCTAATAAAATAAAAAGCACAATAAGGTAATGGAATTAAACGACATTGCATGTCGTCAGCTATTCTAAAAATAATGAAAAAACCAAACAACCTAAGCTGCTTGGTTTCAAAATATAGCAAAAACCTATCTACTGTTATTATGCTCTCGCCACAAGGCATGTTCGCACACCTCGCAACACCAGCCCTCTTTTGCTCGCATAAATGGAATGTCTGCTGGGACTTCTAAAGGACAAACATAGCCACAGTACTCGCAAAGTACATCATCTAGATAAGTAAAACACTGACCTACCGTAACAAACATGATATGAGGACTAATGTTATATCTCTGACAAACCGCTTCCACATGACCGATAAAATCAGTTTTATTATCATACGCCCAGTAATCGCTACAAATTTTTAGATCCCGTGCGTTCTGAGTCATATTCGGTTGAAGCTTCACACTCATAACATTCTCCTTAAGAGCCATAGCCTGGTTGCGGTAGAAGCCCATAAAGTTCGCTTTGCAGCTGAATGCACATTTCATCAACAAGATAGTCACTATTGGAATCTAAACGCTTCTGCACCCACACGCGTATCGCCATGTGATTATTAAAACAAGACTTCACTCCTAAGAAGCGCGCTAAGCCAGATCCAGATGAAATACAAAGTTCGCGAATAAGCGTATTAGCAATCTCATTAGCATCTGTACTGATCGCACCGTCTCGTTTAAACTCGGCAAATAATTCCTCGTAATTAATGATTTTCATTGTGATGTCTCCTTGTCAGTAGAGCGTTGAGCTATTTGGCTTTGATTGACCAAGGCTTCAAAAGCGCTGCCATCACGGCGAGTCATATTTGGTACATAGCGGCTATAGGTGTTAAATAGCATCTTAGTGGTCGAGTGCCCCATTTGACTGGCAATCCATTCAGGACTCTCACCAGCTGCCAGCCATAGCGTGGCTGCTGTGTGGCGCGTCTGATAGGCATTTCGTGTTTTTAGTCCTAACAGCCGTAATGTAGGATGCCACACTTGCTTATTGACGTTGTTATAATCAAGCGGTGATCCCGTATGAGCACAAAACACATAATCTGAGCGCTTATATGTGACTTTATACTGGTCTTGTAATGCTTCATATACCCAAGGCGACATGGCAATGGCGCGGTACGACTCTTGCGTTTTTGGTGGCACAATCTTGCCTTTAACCAGCGCTTGCTTAATCACAATCTCACGCCGATCAAAATCAATGTTTTCCCACGTGAGCCCATCAACCTCACTGGTACGCATACCCGTAAAAAAACGCACCAAATAATAATTGCGATAATCTTCACGTACGCCTTCAATAAAACGTCGAACCTCATCAAGCGTAAAGGGCTGAATATCCACTTTTGGTTGCTTAAGCGATTTGATATCCTCATAAGGGTTATCAAACTTGTAGCGTTTTGCCGCCTCTTTTAGTATCATACCCAAAGGTACCATTATCGAGTTAATGCGTGCTGCAGACAGATGCTTTTTAACTTTTCCGTACGTTACTTTGGCGAGCGATGCGCGGAAGGCTAAAACATCTGTCTTTTTTATGGTGTCTAGCGGCTTGCTAGCAAAATATGGCAGCAGATACATATCAATGATATCTTGAATTTTACGTTTATAGGTGTCACGCCACTCAATCTCTTTTTCAGAGAACCAAAGCGCCGCAAACTCTTTAAACGCTGGCATATCAGTTTCAATACAAGCCCTACGATCACGCAGCGCCACCATCTCCTGTGCTTTATCACTTTTAGGAAAATACTTGGCATAATCAAAAATGCCTAACGTAAGTTCCGCTTCCATCTTTTCAATAATTTTTTCAAGTTTTTTACGATTGGCAGGAGTGTCGACTAGATTGGTTATCTCTCGGCATCGGATACCCATGAATCTAAAATCGACAAATAATTTATTACTGCCTTTTCTTACTCTAATGCTGGCCATTATAATTCTCCTTGTTGTAATGGTTCTTATTGTAGGGCCATGGCATTGACAGTACCTTTAATGCTGGTACGCATATCTTTTTCGACTTCTTCCCACACATACAGTATTTTGCGACCTCCAAACGGACGAATATAATGAATGCCTTCGATAAGTACGGTGTCCTTTAAGTCGTTACGAATGGTACGCGGGTTATATTTGATACGCTCAGAAAGCTCTTGGGTTGTTAGGTAGGTGTGTGACATAATATATTCCTTATGAGTTTATTGAACTACTTATATTGCTTATCGACAAACAAATCTAACATATAGAACAACTTTGTTGTTCGATAGAGGTACTTTACAAGTAACTGTAGTTCGATGCAAGTACTTTTTTGCTTATTAAGGACTTTCTTATGATTTTATGTAATTTGCCAGTACTATTAGCTGAACGCAGAATGAAGGTAGCAGATTTAATACGGATGACAGGTATTAGTAAATCTACAATGCACAAAATTTATAATGAGCAAACATCAAGAATAGACTTTGAAACTATGGATAAAATTTGTGAAGCACTAGATATAGGAGTGGGTGATTTGTTCACTTACGTACCAAATAATTTGGCAGAAAATGGAGAGTGAAGAGGATTAGAGTGAAGGTCGAAAATGTTTTTTTATATATAAGTAAAATTTAGAGAAGGCGCAATTTGGGCACAATTTGGGCACACAGATATTTTTGAGCACTTTTGAAGTGGCTGGAAGTATGAAGATTTTGGTTAATGCTAACCTAATATTTCCGCTACAGCCCTTATATAACAGGCATAAAAAAGCCCCAATCTTAAAGATTGGGGCTTTTCGAATCTGGTAGGCGTAACTAGATTCGAACTAGCGACCTCTACCATGTCAAGGTAGCGCTCTAACCAACTGAGCTATACGCCTATTTAGGTTGAGCATTTTAGCAAGTTTTTAAGACTTTGCAAGCCTTTTTTATAAAAAAATTGAATTATTATGAAAATACTTATAATTCCTTCGATATTGAAGCTTTTTATGGCCTTTTCTCTATAGTTTGGCGACTGCCAGCGATTTATCTAATGCGTTTGGTTGGTGTTTTGTGGGTGATAAACATTAACAATAAAGCTGCATAGAGATATCACCGGCATTGATGTTACTATGATTTTCATAAAGGCGCATTGGTTTTCATAAAAGAGCAATGGTTTTGATCAGAGGTCGTTGTTCAGACTGTTTTGTTTGATGTCAGCACTCAATGATGACGGTGACAAGGCTATGATAATATTAACGTAGAGTGGGATAGATTATGGGATTATTAGTCGAAGGTAAGTGGCAAGATCAGTGGTATGACACAAAATCCAGTGGGGGCCGCTTCCAGCGTGAGGACGCAGGCTTTAGAAACTGGGTGACCGCAGACGGTAGCGCAGGCCCATCAGGGGTAGGCGGTTTTAAAGCCGAGCCAAACCGTTATCATCTGTATGTATCGCTGGCTTGCCCTTGGGCGCATCGCACCACCATTTATCGTAAGCTCAAGGGCTTGGAGGATATGGTGTCGTTGTCGGTTGTGCATCCATTTATGGGTGATAAGGGCTGGACGTTTGCCGCGGGCGAGGGCGTGATTGCTGATCCGCTACACGATGCCGATTATGCTTATGAGGTATATGTTGCGGCGAAGCCTGATTATACAGGGCGCGTCACGGTGCCTATCTTGTGGGATAAAAAAACCAATACCATCGTCAGCAATGAGTCATCAGAGATCATCCGTATGTTTAACACCGCCTTTGATGAGGTCGGCGCGCGTGCTGGTAACTTTTTACCAGCAGAGAAGGTGGCCGAAATCGATGAGATCAACGATAGGGTCTATACAGCGGTAAACAATGGCGTCTATAAGGCAGGGTTTGCTACCACGCAAGCTGCTTATGAAGAGGCAGTGACGGCGCTATTTGAGGCGTTAGACATGCTCGAGGCGCGCTTGTCCCAGCAGCGCTACTTGGTCGGCCAGACGATCACAGAAGCAGATTGGCGCTTATTTACCACGCTTGTGCGTTTTGATAGTGTGTATTTTGGTCATTTTAAATGCAACATACGCCGTATTGTTGATTACCCCAATCTGTGGGGCTATCTGCGAGAGTTGTATCAAGTGCCAGGCGTTGCAGAGACGGTCAATATGACGCATATCAAGCAACACTATTATGGCAGTCATGCCAATATCAATCCAACACGTATCGTCCCTGGCGGGCCTGCGATTGATTTTAATTCACCACATCAGCGTGATAAGGCATAAGTCTGTCTTAAAGTGACTATTTATCAAATTGTTTGTGTGTTTAAGAGGTTGATAGACAGAGGTTAACTGATACTGATAAAAAATATCACAACAAAAAACGCCCCAGCTGACCGATGTGAGCTGGGGCGTTTTTGAATGATAAGTTGTTGATTAAACTTATCTTTAAGCGTTATTTAGCTGACGCGCTGCCTCTAAGGCAAAATAGGTCAAGATGCCGTCGGCACCCGCGCGGCGAAAGCCAATCAAAGACTCTAGGATCACCGCATCAGTCAGCCAGCCATTTTGAATCGCGGCCATGTGCATGGCATATTCGCCAGATACTTGATAAGCAAAAGTCGGCACGCCAAAGGTGTTTTTGACTTCGCGAATCAAATCCAGATAAGGCTGACCGGGCTTGATCATCACCATATCGGCGCCTTCGTTGATGTCCATGGCCACCTCGTGTAGAGCCTCGGCGCGGTTACCAAAGTCCATTTGGTATTGTTTTTTGTGCCCACCTTTTAGGTTGCCTGCACTGCCGACAGCATCACGGAATGGTCCATAATAAGCCGAGGCGTATTTGGCAGAATAAGCCATGATAGCGGTATTGACAAGACCTTCGCTCTCAAAGGCATCACGCATGGCTTTGATACGGCCATCCATCATGTCACTTGGTGAGATGATATCAGCGCCAGCCTGTGCATGGACGAGGGCTTGCTTGACCAATACCTCGATGGTGGCATCGTTGATGACATAGCCACTATCGTCGAGCAGACCATCTTGGCCATGTGAGGTATACGGGTCCAGTGCCACGTCAGTCATCACCACCATTTCTGGTACGGCGTCTTTTACGGCTTTTACTGCGCGCGCTGTCAGGCCATTTTTATCGTAGGCTGCTTTGCCGTCTGGGGTTTTTAGAGCGTTGTCAATGACGGGGAAGATATCGATGGTTGTGACGCCCTCATTTAATAGCGCTTTGGCATAATCGATCAGCAGATCGATAGATAGACGCTCGACTCCTGGCATGCTAGAGATGGCCTCACGCTGGTTTTTACCTTCTAAGACAAAAACAGGGGCGATAAAGTGTTTGGGGTGTAGCTCCACTTCACGAATCATCGCGCGTACATTGTCGTTATAACGTAAGCGGCGCAAGCGAGTGGCAGGATATTGGCGGTTAAAGGTATAGCTCATAATCATTCCTTATATTTGTTTTGTTTGATGAATTTTACATGCTCTAAGCGTTGCCGTCTGATACGGCTAGGTGAGGCTGGCTAGTATGGTCTGACTACTATACCCAATAGCCACGGTCAAAAGCAAAAAGCCCTACCAAGTCGGTAGGGCTGATGGTACGTATCGACTGTTAGGGCATTGTGTTGCCTTGCCCTCGTTAAGACTGCTTATGGTTCAACGATCTGGGTCACAGGGACGGTCTCTGTACTGGTGTCAAAGGTGGTCTTTTCGTTGATCACCCCGACCGCAGCATCTGTTGTACCATCGTCATTGACATCGACCACCGCGGTTGGCTCAAAGCTTGCGGTCTCTTTGGCCTGCGCTTGCTTGATTGCACCTGCTTCTTGCGGCGAGGCTACCCGTGCTGAGCTGGCAGCCTCGATAGCGTTTACTGCTTTTGCTTTGTTGGTGCTAGCAGGTAAGTTGACCAATTGTACCAAGTTTTTGTGCGGTACGGGAATGGCTGTTGGTACATCAAGGTTGGCACCGCCACCGAGCGCTTGGTATAGCTCGATTTGGCTGACGATTTTTTGTAGCTCCAAATCCAAGATACCTTGCTGAGTTGAGAACAGCGAGCGCTGGGCATCGAGTACGTCTAGATAGTTTGCGATACCAGCCTTAAAGCGTGCATCTGCTATCTGATAGGTTTGCTCAAAGTTGTCTTGTAGACGATACTGTGCTTCGAGCTGTTGTCCTAGCGTCGCACGTGTGGCCAATACATCTGACACTTCACGGAAGGCGGTTTGGATAGATTTTTCGTAATTTGCCAAGTTCTGCTCGCGCTCGATTTTGGCCACGTCGTAGTTGGCATCTAGGCGACCTGCATCAAAGATAGGCACGCTAATACTTGGGCCAAACGACCAGCCCACCGAGCCGCTCTTAAACAAGTCATCCAAACTACCACTACTCACGCCCACACTACTGGCTAGACTGATAGAGGGGAAGTAAGAGGCGCGTGCCACTTCGATATTGGCACCAGCAGCTTTGAGGCTGTACTCTGCTTGTAGGACGTCAGGGCGATAACGCAACAGCTCACTTGGCAAGCCGGCATTAAAGATCTGCTGGCTTGTGATATTGCTGACGGCAGGCGCTGGAATCAAATCATTTGGAATCGGGGCGCCAATCAGATACTGCAAGGCATTACGCGAGGTCAAAATACTACTCTGGGCGCGTAGTACCGCCAGTCTGGCATTTTCTAAAGACGCGCTGGCTTGCAATGAGGGCAGTTTGGGATCGACCCCAGCTTCAAAGCGTTTGTCGGCAATAAACAGCGAGCGCTCACGGCTTTCAGCAGTGGCTTCTGCCAGTTTTAGCTGCGCCAAGCTATAGCTTAGGTTGGCATAGCTTTGGGCGATGTTACTAATCAGGCTGATTTGCGTGGCGTCTTTGGCGGCGCTCGTCGCTAAGAAATTTTGCAAGGCTTGATCTTTTAAGCTGGCAATTTTGCCCCAAAAATCCAGCTCATAGTTGGCCAAGCCTAGGTTGACGTTATAGCTGCTGTTGGGGTTTTTGTCGACGCTATTTTGCGCTTGACGCGTGTAGCCGCCACTGGCGTTGATCGCAGGCAAATCATTGATGTCAGTGATTTGATATTGCGCGCGCGCTTTCTCAATTGCAAGGCGCGCACTTTCAAAGTCTTTGTTATTTTCTAGTCCTAACACAATCAGACCTTTTAGGCGCTCATCGCTATAAAAGTCCTGCCAGCGCTGTCCTGCGATACTTGGCTGCTCGCCACTACTGACGGTTTCTTTGTCAAATGCGCCGTAGGTTTGCTCAATCGGCACATTGGGCTCAGCCAATACAGGACGCATATCCGCCTTTGGAATAGTATTACAGGCTGCCATACTGAGCGCCAAGGCGGTCAAGCCGATAAGACGACCGCCGTTTTTGCGCAGTGCTGCCCGCGTTGGGTGGGCAGGAGCAGCCGTGTTGACTACCGCAGCTGAGCTTAGGGTTAAGGTTTTTTGAGCACTCATTGTGTATTGTCTCCAAAGCTTGCAGGCTGATAACTTTCAGAAGGCGTTGGGGTTTGTGGGCCAGTTGGACCACTGCCACCATCTTTATCATTCGGTTGATTGTTCTCATATTTGTGCGGGAACAAACTACGCACCCAGATGTAGAACATAGGGATAAAGAAGATACCTAAGAATGTCGCGGTGACAACCCCGCCAACCACACTGGTACCGATGGCGTTTTGACTGCCCGAACCTGGTCCTGTGGCGAGGAATAATGGCACAACACCGAGTCCAAAGGCAAGTGAGGTCATGATAATTGGGCGCAGACGTTGACGTGCTGCGGTCATTACCGCCTCTTTTAGACTATAGCCTTCTTCTTGGTGCTCTTTGGCAAACTCGATAATCAAAATCGCGTTTTTGGCAGACAGACCAACGACGGTGAGTAGACCCACCTGTAAGTAAATATCGTTGTTAAAGCCGCGTAGCCAGGTAAATATCACCGCTCCCAATACCCCAAGTGGAATCACCAGTAGGACAGAGAAGGGGATGGACCAGCTTTCATATAGAGCGGCTAGGCATAAGAATACCACTAAGATAGACAGCGCATATAGCATGGGCGCTTGGGCACCTGATTTTTGCTCCTCAAGTGACATACCCGTCCATTCGTAGCCGACGCCATCAGGCAGTTTTTCCATCATGGCTTCCATCGCGCTCATTGCCTCACCTGTACTAAGACCAGGCGCGGCGCTACCTTGGATGTTCATAGAAGGCAAGCTGTTATAACGGGTCAGACGCGGAGAGCCTGATTGCCATTCGCTGCTAGAGAACGCATCAAATGAAATCATATCGCCCGTATCATTACGTACATACCACTTACCGATGTCATCTGGGTTGGTACGGCTGCTAGGCTCGCCTTGGACAAAGACGCGTTTGATACGACCACGATCGACGAAGTCGTTGATATAGCTTGAGCCCCAAGCTGTAGAAATAACACTATTGATGCTGCCAAGCGATAGGCCATAAGCGGCAGCCTGCTCTTGGTTGATATTGACTTTGAGCTGCGGCGCATCTTCTTGGCCGTTAGGGCGCACACCTGCGACTTGATCGTTTTGGGCGGCCATACCAAGCAGCATATTACGCGCCTCGAGCAAGCCTTCGTGTCCGAGGTTGCCGGTATCCTGAATCATCAAGTCAAAACCACTGGCGTTACCCAGCTCAGTAATCGCTGGTGGAACGATGGCAAAGACTTGTGCTTCGTTTAGCTGGGTAAAGAAATATCCCATGGCACGATCGGCGACAGCCTGTGCGGTGTTTTCTTCACCAGGACGATCCGCCCAATCAGATAAGCGCACAAAGGCCAGACCCATGTTTTGCCCTTGTCCAGCAAAACTAAAGCCTGCAATGGTAAAGACAGAGGCGATATTGTCGCCTTCTTGCGTGTCGTAATAGTTACTGACTTTATCGAGTACGTCTTGTGTTTCATCTAGCGTGGCGCCAGCAGGAAGCTGAACTAAGGTAAACATAATACCTTGGTCTTCTTCTGGTAAAAACGAACCTGGAATACGCAAGAACACTACTGCCATGATACCGATGATGGCGGCATAGCCGATCAGGTACAACCACTTAAAACGAATACTCTTACCAACGAAGTTTTCATACGAGCGGCTAAGTTTAAAGAAGCCGCGGTTGAACCAGCCAAAAAAGCCTTTTTGTTCTTCGTTGCTGCCTTTTTCGTGACTCTTACTACGTTTTAGTAGGGTCACACACAGCGCTGGCGTAAAGATCAGCGCGACCAAGGCAGAGAGCACCATACTGGTGATCAAGGTGATGGAGAACTGACGGTAAATAACCCCAGTTGATCCGCCAAAGAAAGCCATCGGTACGAATACCGCTGACAATATCAAGGCAATACCGATAACGATTTTACTGATTTCACCCATAGACTGTAGGGTGGCATCCTTGATAGAGATATGCGGATCTTCTTCTAAAATACGCTCGACGTTTTCTACCACGACGATGGCATCATCGACCAACAGACCGATGGACAGTACCATCGCAAACATGGTCAAGACGTTGACACTAAACCCTGCGACATACAGTACAGCAAAAGTACCGAGTAGAACGACAGGGACGGCAAGGGTCGGAATGATAGTGGCGCGCCAGTTCTGTAAGAAAATAAACATGACGATAAATACCAGCACGATCGCTTCGATCAGTGTATGAACCACTTGCTCGATAGACAAACGTACGAATGGCGTGGTGTCATAAGGCACAACAGAGATAAGGCCTGCTGGGAAGTTGGCTTCTAGCTCAGCCATACGTGCGCCGACCGCTTCACGGGTCTCTAGCGCGTTTGCGCCTGCAGCCAATGAGATACCTAGACCTGCCGCTTCTTGACCGTTATACAGGGAGATGACGCTATAGTTTTCACTACCGATTTCGACATCAGCGACATCGCCGAGGCGTACTTGCGCGCCCGATGTGTCTGTTTTTAGCAAGATATCTTTAAACTCTTCAGGAGTTTGTAGATAGCTCTGTACGGTGACGGTGGCGTTGATGACTTGTCGATCGGTGTCAGCAGGTGCTTGCCCTAACTGACCGGCTGAGACTTGCGCGTTTTGTGAGCGTACCGCATTGACCACATCTGAGGGCACCATGTTGTAGCTACGCAAGCGCGCAGGGTCCAGCCATATACGCATGGCATACGCCGAACCGAACACCTGTACTTCACCCACCCCTTCGACACGGCTTAGCTGATCGACGACGTTTGAGTTGATATAGTCGGCGATATCCGCACGATCCATACTACCGTCTTCAGAGATAAAACCCTGTACCATCAAAAAGCTGCTGGAGGATTTGTTGACGTTGACGCCTTGACGCTGCACCGACTCAGGTAGCGAGCTCATGGCCGCTTGTAGTTTGTTTTGTACTTGTACCTGTGCCGTATCAGGGTCTGTGCCGTTTTCAAAGGTGAGCGTCACAGAGGCGCTACCGTTTGAGGAGCTCGACGATGACATATACATCAGACCATCAAGGCCCTTCATACGTTGTTCAATGATCTGGACAACGGAATCTTCGACGGTCTGGGCGTTGGCACCAGGATAGCTGGCACTCACCGAAATCGTCGGCGGTGCAATACGTGGATACTGTTCGATCGGTAGATTGATGACCGATATCACCCCGATGAGCATGACCAAAATAGCCAGCACCCATGCAAAAATAGGGCGATTAATAAAAAAACGTGACATAGTATATCCCTAAGTCTTCCTATCTTTGAATGGAATTAGTTAGCAGCGGCTTCTGTAGATTTTTCTTTGGTAGCGTTGTTTTCAGAGGTGTCATTACCAGCTGGCTTCTTATCCATTGTTTTTGCCGCTTGCTGCGGTGTTTTGGCCTCAGCACCTTTTGCAGATGGTGCTGGATTGGCGCTCTCTAGTGGTTTTACCACCACTTCTTGCTCAGGTTTCACCTTCGAGCCACCAATAACGACCACTTTATCACCCGCTTGCAGGCCATCTGTGACGATCCATTGTCCATCATAAGTACCATTGATGGTGACTGGACGCACTTGGATTTTGTTGTTTTTGTCAGCGATGTACACTTGCGTGTCGCCTTTAGGCGTACGCATGACCGCACTTTGTGGTACTAAGGCGGCGTTGGTGATGACGCTCTGCGTGAGGCGAGCGGTGACGTACATGCCTGGCAACAAGATATTGTTGCTATTTGGGAAAATCGCGCGCAAGGTGACCGCGCCTGTGGATTCATCGACTTTGGCCTCAGACAGCGCAAGCTTACCGCGTACCGGATAGACCGAGCCGTCTTCTAATACCAGCTCCACAGAGTTCATACCTGGCTGTGCTTTGCCTTCAGATATTTGTTGGCGTAGCTTTAGTAGCTCAGATGATGACTGACTGATATCGACATAGATAGGGTCTAAGCGAGAGATGGTCACCAACGGATCGGGCTGACCTGCGCTCACTAGTGTACCCGCCGTCACGCTTGAGCGGTCCGTGCGACCCGTCAATGGCGCACGTACGATGGTACGGTTGAGGTCTAGCGTGCTGGCTTGTAGCCCAGCCTTAGCCGTTTGAATGCCTGCTTTGGCGCTCTCGATGCCCGCTTGGGTCTGTCCGACAGCGGCCGCCGCGCTTTGTACAGCAGCTTGTGCGGTGCGTACCGCGGTTTGTGCTTGTTCGTATTGCTGCTTGGAGATGGCATCGATATCGACCAGCCCTTGCAGACGTTGTAAGTCGTTTTGCGCCTGTGCCAATGAGGCTTGACGGCTGGCTAGCTCAGCTTTGGCATTGGCGTTGTTGGCCTGTGCTGTCTGATAGTTGGCTTGTGCTTGCTGCACCGCGGCTTGCCCACTGGCGACAGAAGACGCATAGTTGTCGGTATTGATGCGATAAAGGGGCTGGCCTTTTTTGACGTTGCTTCCTTCACGGAACAGCACTTCGTCGATGACACCATTGACCTGTGGGCGGACGTCAGCGGTTTGATACGCGGCGGTACGTCCAGAGAATGTCTGTACTTGAGGGACGGTATCAAATGTAACGGTTTGGACGTTGACGACCGCAGGCGGCATCTGCTGCTGAGCGGCTTCAGCGCCAGCGGCGTCCTCGTTTTTGTCACAGCCAACCAGTACAGCTCCAGATAGTACAGATGCTATTACAAGCGCAAGAGTAGAATGCTTCATCAATGTCCTCGGCAATATGTATAAAGAATAATGGCAGTATAAAAAGTTTATCAATAAACCTAAGCGTATTGAATATAAAAATTAATATTGATTCAAAGCACCTATACCATCTTCAAAACCTCGCTACTAGGACATCTGATAGCGCTATATAAATGAGGTACCGCGGTAAGACGCTTTGTGTTTTAGTCGCCGCTTAGGGGTAGAAGACCTATGAGTAAGCGGCAACATGGATGTATATGGATGTATAAAATGAATAAATAATTATAAACTATAGGGGTAACCCCACAGTCAAGTGACTAATATCGCGGATTGTCATAAAAATCAGCAATGTTGGCAGCGCTATAAGTGCTAACTATCCGTGATATCAGCGTTATGTCAAATAACTGAGCAGCCCTAACCGCCTATTAATCAGCAAAAATAAATGTTAACTTTTGTTAAAAATGCAAAGCCCTATAATCATTAAGGTGTTTTTTGCTTCCTAAGTCGCCTCTGTCTACAAAAAATCGGCGTTGGCAAGCCATAATTGTGACCGCGGAAATAAACGCTTAATCACCCGGTCATTGGGCAAAGAGTGCGACGATCTCACTGCTAATGACACTACAGCCTATAGCAAGCGCGCGCTGGCAAGCTCAGTCAATTGATACAGACCATGACGGTAGCGGTTGTCAGGCAAGCTCTCAAGCGCCTGTTGCGCCAGCTTGGTTTCTTCTAAGGCGCGCAGCTTACAGTAGTCCAACGCACCTGATTGGCGGACCAGTTCGATGAGCTGCGCGGCATTGGGGGTTTTGCCCGTTTGTACAGCGACTCTTAATTGCTCATAACCCTCATGGTTGCTTTGCTTGAGGAGCTCAAGAGCTTTGATGGTCGGTAGTGTCGGCTTGCCTTCAGCCAAGTCATCACCAAGGTTTTTACCCATCAGCTCACTGTCGCCGCTATAGTCAAGCACATCGTCGATGATTTGAAAGGCATTGCCGAAGTGTTGGCCAAAATTGCCAAGCACTGGCATATATTCTGTCTTGCCTTGCAAAATCGCCGCGCCTTGGGTCGCCATCATAAACAGCCGTGAGGTTTTGCCATCGATGATGTTGAGATAATCGGTCTCAGTGGCCTCAGGATTATGCTGATGCTGCAACTGCAAGACTTCGCCTTCAGCGATATCACAGGTGCCATCAGAGAATACTTGCAATAGCGGCAAGCTTTGAAAGCCAACCAATAAATTAAAGGCGCGGGCGATCAGATAATCACCGACCAGTACGGCGGTGGCGTTGTCCCACGTAGCATTGGCCGTGGGCTTGCCACGGCGCTGACCTGACTCATCAATGACATCATCGTGTACCAGCGTCGCAGTATGCAGCATCTCTGTGATGGCCGCCAAATGCATGGCTGATTGTGATGGGTGGTCATCAAACATACGAGCACATAGCAAGGTGATAAGTGGGCGCATACGTTTGCCCCCTGCATTGATCACATGCTGTGAGACGCTCATGACGAGTTGTACTTTGGAGTTCAGGCTGCCAAATACTTGTTTGTCCATGATCTCAAAATCATCGGCCACGATACTTTGGATATCGGCATAGCTGGGCGTGGGCTGAGCGTTAGGCGTATTCGTGTCTAAAAGGGTACTGGTCATAATAAATCGTCATATCAGTCAAAATAAAAAAGTTTGGTAGCCTCGGTCTTATATAGCAAAGGCGTCGTTTTGGTTATAATAGCATAGCTGTGTTTTTGAATGGTTGGTTAAAGTGTAGTGCGCTGATGCGGATAGGTGCTGGGCTGGGAAGGTAGACGCTAACAGCCAACCGAGAATAGACATTAAAAATAACCAAAGAGTAAATAAAGCACTGTAAGTCACTGATTATATAAGCTATAATGGCCACCGTTAGGCATTAGCCATGCGTCGTATTTGCTAGCGTGTCTGCTAGTGTATGTCTTCAATTCACTCGATAGTTATCTAAATGGGCTAAAAATGGCCAAATTTTGCCAAACATCATCAAATAGCGGGTCAATATCCCGATATTAACGGCGCTATTTTCCTTGTTTGGCCGCAATGTAGCTCATTTTTATCACCATTTTTGAAATAAAGACACGCCCTAGACTAAGTAACTGGGCATTCACAATCATTGATTGTAAGTTATAAACAGTCACAGGCCATAAAAAGTGTGTAGCAATAGCGAACACCTTTATAAAGCTTGATCATCACTGACAAGCAGAGAGATACGGACGATGGTATTTAGGTAACCACCTTACAAAAACAAGAGGCGCGGCTTGCTTTTATGAGCAAAAAGCCGTAAAATCTTGCCTTTAATTTTTCCCTGTCGTGTTCGTTATCGAAGCGTTGATATAACATCAGCCACGGCACACGGGTTAAACGGAGTCATACAATGTACGCAGTAATCAAAACTGGTGGTAAGCAGCACCGCGTTGTCGTCGATGAGCTTTTAAAAGTTGAGCTACTAAAAGCAGAAAAAGGCGAGACAATCAAACTAGAAGACGTGTTGATGGTTGTTGACGGCGATAACGTCAAAATCGGTCAGCCTGTTGTTGAAGGCGCTAGCGTAGAAGTTGAAGTGGTTGAGCATGGTCGCGGCGAAAAAATCCGTATCATCAAGCACAACCGTCGTAAGCACTATCACAAAGAGCAAGGTCACCGCCAATGGTACACCTTGTTAAAAATCAAAGCCATTAATGCCTAATTCCCTATTTAGCGATTATCGCTAAACTAGCGCACTAAATGCTTAAGAGTTATCGCATTGGCGGTAAGTCACATTAACAAGGAGATTTTCTCATGGCACATAAAAAAGCTGCCGGTTCGACTCGTAACGGTCGTGATTCAAACCCAAAAATGCTCGGCGTAAAAATCTTTGGTGGCCAAGCTATCACAGCTGGTAACATCATCGTACGTCAACGTGGTACAGAGTTCCACGCAGGCGAAGGCGTTGGCATGGGTCGTGACCATACTTTATTTGCACTAAATGACGGCGTTGTAAAGTTTGCGACCAAAGGTAAGTTCAACCGTCGTTATGTATCGGTTGAAAACGCATAATTCATGGCCTATAACGGCTTAGCAATGATGCGACGTCATTTTATTTATCTTTCATTTGTATAAAATGACAACAAAAAAGCTTCTACTGTCTGAGGGCAGTAGGAGCTTTTTTTATGCCAGTCATTTCTCACGAACGTTGTTGAGCGTTTTGTACTAAGTGCTTTGAGCTAAGTGTTTTGTTGGGCGCTTTGTATCAGCCATTGTATGTCAGATTACGAGTTTAAAAGACGGCTATTGGTCTATTAGACGACCGGTTTGGAAGGAATCTAAAAAAACTTACCCAATCGCGCGCCATAGGGCAGTGCGTTTGGTTTATGATGTACAATCGCCGCGCGTCGATCAGTTACAAGCGTGTATGGCAGCCGTAGTAAAGATTGCAAACGATGACTAGGCGTGTAATAAAAAAACTGGCACACTGTCTGCATTGTTTACTCACGTCGATTTTTTGGCGCGGGATAAGCACTTATTGAAAAAAAACAATTTTAATGAAGACATTTTATTTTTATGCGATTTGCATGTTGAGAGAGGAATGAGTATGACGTTATCTAGCAAACAAACCACTTTAACACAGAAACTGATGAGCAGTGCGTTGACAGGCGTGTTGATGACATCGCTCGGCGTGGCTGCCCCTATGATGGCGATCAGCCAATCAGCAACCGCCGCCCCTGCGGACAATTTAACGGCCGCTAAGCGCTTAAATAAGCTTTTGGCAAACACCAAAAGTATGACTGCAAACTTTAGCCAAACCACCAAAGGCGCCAATAGTGGCACCTTTACAGGTACGATGAGTGTACAGCGTCCCAATAATTTTCGCTGGGAAACCAAATCCCCATCGCAGCAGCTTATCGTGGCCAACGGCAACTCGATGTGGGTCTATGATAAAGACTTAGAGCAAGCGACCAAACAAAATGTCGATAGCCAAGTAGGCAACACGCCAGCGTTATTGCTGTCAGGTGATCCCAGTAAAATTGATAAAAACTTCAAAATCACCCAGCCTTATGACAATAAAAACTACTACGTGCTTTATCCAAAAGCCGATAGCGCGAGCTTTAAGAGCCTGTCGATGAGCTTTAGCGGCGGCAAGCCTGTGATGATGGTGCTCAATGACAGTTTGGGTCAGACTACGTCTATCAAGTTTAGCAATATCAAGCTAAACCCCAGTATTGGTAGTAGCCAGTTTAAATTCACTCCGCCAAAGGGTGTGGACGTCATCAATCAGTAAGTTTAGCCATCAAAACAAACGACTATGGATAAAAAAAGGACAAGCCTTGCGTGGTTTGTCCTTTTTTATGGCAGCAAGACTCTAAGACATCGCTCGGATAGCTTCCATGTCTGGCATAGGCGGCAGTTCATCCAAATGCGTCAGCCCAAAGGCGTCCAAAAACTGCGGCGTGGTATGCAGCAGTGCAGGGCGTCCTAAGGTGTCTTTATAGCCATCCTCGACGATCCAGCCTTTATCAAACAGTTGGCGCAAGATGTTACTCGATAGCGTCACGCCGCGGACATGCTCGATATCGCTACGGGTCACAGGCTGCTTATAGGCGATGACGCTTAGAGTCTCAAGCAGGGCTTGGCTTAGGCGCTCTTGACGCTGCGGAAACACACGCTGAATGAGCGCGCTATAGTCGTCAGAGATTTGTAGTCGATAACCACTGGCGGTCTTGTACAGCCTAAGCACGCCGCTGGCTAAGCGTAATTGTAACCGCTCTAGCGCTTGGGTCAGCTCTTCGACCGTTAACGACAGCTGTTTTTTTAAGACCGTGTCAGTAAGAGGTGTCTCTGATGCGTGCAACAGCACTTCGATATGCTTACTCATCGTCTCTAAATAATCGTCCGTCTGTGTTGGCGATTGGTGCTGGTTGTCTGTCATTGCATATATTCTCTACTAAAAAATATTAAGCCAGCCACTGTAGCGTTAGTTGTCCTATGTGGTCGTCTTCTGCAGACCCTGTATCAGCATCAGTACCAGCATCGTTAGGGCGACTTTCTAAATCGGTACTTACAACGCCAATCAGCTGCCGTTTTATCAGCTCCAGGACGGCAACGAAGCTGACCACCACACCGATCTTACCTTGGGTTTTGTCCAGCAGCTCATAAAACGAGCGCGCGCCATCCGTGCTTAGCTGACGGCTGATGCTGGCGATACGGTCAGACAGCGGCACGGCATCGACCTTGATGGTGTGCATCTGATAATCAGGCTGCAACTGCATCTTAAACAAACTATCGATCAACAGAGTTGGTGAATAGCTAGGTAATTCGGCGCTCATCACCTCGGTGCTGGGCATGCTGACCATCGCCAAAAACACATCACGCTCAAGACGCACCAGATTGTCCAAGCGTTGACTGACCGCCTTGATCTGTGCGTATTCTTCAAGGCGCTCGATCAGCTCTGCCTTTGGGTCACGCTCATCGCTTGGCACCTCAGGCGTGGGCAGCAGCAGTTCAGATTTGATCGCAATCAATGTGGATGCCATCAGTAAGTAGTCGCCCGCCAGCTCAAAATGCTCGGTATCTAGCTCACTGATATAAGCCAGATACTGCTCTGTGATAGGCAAGATGGGCATTTGCGTGAGATCGACGTTGTTTTTTTTGACCAGATACAATAAAAAATCAAGTGGCCCGGCAAATTGCTCAAGCCAAATGGCAAAGGCACCAGGCGGCACGTACAGATCATCGGGCAGATGTTGTACGGGCGTTTGATAGATACGTAGCGGTATTTGGCTGATAGCGTTGCTGTCTTTTTTGTCAGGCGTGCTAGCAGACAAAGCCGCTTTATCTAAAGCGGCTGATGGTTTGGTCGTTGAGATTTGCATGTTTAGCACCTGTCCTGATGGCGACGTACTTTGCCACGTAAGGAGCTATTTAAGTTTGGCAAGTGGACGTATTCCAATAGCACGGCGCGCCTTATCTAACTGTTTGCGGCTATGACGGCGCGCTTTGTTTGCCCCCATTTGCAGGATTTCTTCAAGCTCTTTGGGGTTGGCCATCAGCTCCTCATAACGCGCGCGAAATGGCGCAATCTCACTATTTATTTTATCAAACAATACTTGCTTGGCATCACCCCAGCCGATACCAGCGGCATACTGTGCGCGCATATCAGCGATTTCTTCAGCAGTGGCAAACGCTTTGTAAATCTCAAAGAGTGCTGAGTCATCAGGGTCTTTTGGCTCATCAGGCAATTGCGAGTTGGTGACGATTTTCATGATGGCTTTGTGCATTTGCTTTTCAGCGCTGACTTGTGGATTGGGCTCACCAAATAGAGGAATGGTGTTGCTATAGCTTTTGCTCATCTTACGACCATCAAGCCCTGTCAGCAGAGGTATGTCTTCATCAACGACCGCTGAGGGGAGGGTGAAGAGCGGTTTATAGCGATGGTTAAAGGTGCCAGCGATGTCACGCGCCATTTCGATGTGCTGTACTTGGTCACGGCCTACAGGGACGTGGGTGGCGTTGAACATCAAGATGTCCGCCGCCATGAGCACAGGATAGCCAAACAGCCCCATGTTGATGCCTTGATCTGGATCGACATCGGCTTTTTCTGTATTGATATCGACCGCCGCCTTATAGGCATGGGCACGGTTCATGAGACCTTTGGCGCATGAGCAGTTCAAAATCCAAGCCAGCTCTGGTATCTCAGGCACATCCGACTGACGATAAAACGTCACACGCTCAGGGTCAAGACCACAAGCAATCCACGTCGCAGCAATGATTTTGGTTGACTCATGGATGACGGCAGGATCGTAGCAGCCGATGATGCCGTGATAGTCGGCCAAAAAGAAAAACGCCTCATCGTCGCTATTTTGGATCGACTCAATCGCTGGACGAATGGCACCGACATAGTTACCTAGATGCGGGATACCTGTCGGTTTGATGCCAGTGAGGATGCGTTTGTGTTCTTTATTAGGGGCGTCAGTTTGATTAGTCATGAAAAATCCGTGGTTGGTTTACTTTTTAATTTATTAGAGTGATATTAGTATTTTTACTTAAGTAAAAGAGTGGTATTGACGTCAACGACTCAATTTGATGGCGCAAATTATAACAAATTTAGCTACTGCTTTGTTTGAGTATCAATGTCTACTTATAAATATCTGTACGGCCATCAGGGCCGTTTTTGAAGCGGCGATGGAACCACATCCACTGAGTCGGATCAATACGAATCAGTCCTTCTAATATCTCATTGACACGTGTTGCATCAGCCACCTCATCATTACTGGGATAGTTCTCCAGCGCTGGGGTAATGGTCAGGTGATAATGAGGACGTTTGCCTCGCGGTAGGTTATCAGGCGTTTGCCGATAGGTATGCAGTGCCATGAGCGCAGGTGGATGCTGTTTGTCACCCAGTTTTGCCATACGTCTGGCGGCGGTAATGGTGGCTGCTGGTACGCCAAAAAACGGTGCCATCACCCCTTGTTTGAGGCCATAATCCTGATCGGGTGAGTACCAAATCACGTGTCCAGCTTTGATTGAAGTGACCAAGCTGCGCATATCGCGGCTAGAGATTTGCTTACCAAAGATAGTGGTGCGGCCGTTGTAGATAAACCAATCGAGCAATGGATTGTTTTGAGGTCGATACATACAATCGACAGGGAAAAACTGCGCGCTTAGCAAGCCGCCCAAATCCAGCATGGTGTAATGAGCACCCAACAAAATCACAGGGCGATTGTCGTTTTGCGCATTAACCAAATGCTGTAGTCCTGAGATTGAGACAGTACGAGTAAAGACATTGGGGCGAAACCAAGCACACAAGGTCTCAAACACACCGATGCCCTGATTGACAAACACTTGCTTTGCCATCAGCTCGCGCTCAGCTTCTGGTTTTTCTGGAAAGGCCAGCCTAAGATTTATCAGCGTATCACGCCGACGCGTGCCTGCTATGGTATAAACCAAAATACCTAGCTTACGGCCCAACCAAAACTGCCAACGCAGCGGTAGATATATCATCGGTAATATAAAAAAGAATAATAGCCAAATGCCCCAGTATTTGGGCAACAAAAACTGCCATTCAAAAGGCTTTTTTTCTGCTTGTGTGGTGCGTTTGTGGTTTTGTGTGATGGTCGGCGTACCGGCAGGGATGGCAGGTGATTTGCTGTTGTTTTTGGCCGTATGATTAGGCGACGCAGGGCGTGAGCCTGATACATCAGTCTTTGGGTGCTTGCTGGGGTCGTATTGTTCTGGCGCTTTCATAATAAAGATGAGGTAATAAAAGTTACTATCATGATGGGGTAGTGCTGAATACTTTGCAAGGTGGTTTTTGCGTGTAGCAGGTTTTTGTAGAATAGTCTTAGACACATAGCCATAAAAAAACCTTATAAGCTGTGACCAGCTTATAAGGTTTTGCAAATCTACTCTGTGGCTTAATGCGGATAGGACTGTGTTGAGATAAAGTGGCCAATCGCAAAAAGATAAGAGATAGCTTTGATTAACGTTTTGAGAATTGTGGGCGTTTACGTGCTTTACGTAGACCCAATTTCTTACGTTCGACTTGACGTGAGTCACGAGTAACAAAACCAGCTGATTTTAGAGCAGGCTTTAATGTTTCGTCAGCTTCGATCAATGCACGCGTGATGCCGTGGCGGATTGCGCCCGCTTGACCACTGATACCACCGCCTGCAACGGTTACGTATAGATCGTATTCGTTAGCAGAGTCTAGTAACTCTAGTGGCTGACGAACGACCATGCGTGAAGTTTCACGGCTGAAGTATTCATCAAGTGGCTTGCCGTTAACAACGATAGCACCAGTACCTTTCGCTAAAAAGACACGAGCAGTAGACGTCTTGCGGCGACCAGTTCCGTAATTGCGTTCCATAAGTGACTCCTTAGATGTCTAGTTCTTTAGGTTGCTGTGCAGTATGTGGATGTTCTTCCCCGGCATATATCTTTAGCTTCTTAATCATCGCATAGCCAAGAGGACCCTTTGGAAGCATACCCTTAACTGCTTTGTATAGAACATCTTCAGGCTTATGTGCAATCAGCTTGGTGAAGTTGGTTTCTTTGATACCACCTGGGTAGCCACTGTGACGATAGTACTTTTTATCTTGTGCTTTTTTACCCGTTACCGCGATTTTTTCTGCGTTGATGACAACGATAAAGTCACCAGTATCTACGTGCGGAGTATAAGAAGTTTTATGCTTGCCACGTAAGCGAGTAGCAATTTGAGTGGCTAAGCGACCAAGGGTTTTGCCGTCAGCATCTACGACATACCAGTCATGGGTCACTTCAGCTGGTTTTGCACTAAGTGTTTTCATGATAAAACCTTAAAATTAGAATTCGTTGAGAGTTTAGCTGGGAACGGGGCTCTCAAAAAAC
Source organism: Psychrobacter halodurans (assembly GCF_017498075.1). Lineage (NCBI taxonomy): Bacteria > Pseudomonadati > Pseudomonadota > Gammaproteobacteria > Moraxellales > Moraxellaceae > Psychrobacter > Psychrobacter halodurans. The sequence continues at coordinate 53,626 of NZ_JAGBKN010000012.1, read as the reverse complement.
AGACTGCACATTATAAGCAGTAGCGCCTACGCTTGCAAGCTGCATTGGGGTTTATTTTTGCCTTTATGCATCAAACTGCAGCGTTTGGCCAGTTTTTAAGCGGTTTTAGACATTTTGTAGGTGTTGTGTGATTTTGCTAAAAGCGGTGAGGCAAAGAAAAGCGATTTGCTCATCACTCACTTTTTGCAAGCACGGTGCAATTATGACGGTGCCAGCCGATAAAGTCCAGCGACAACTTGGCCGACTTTGGTTTGTTTCAGGCAATCAAAGCTGATGCTTGTCGGCTCTGTCTGCGCCGCGCAGGTCGTTGATTGGCTAAGGTGATCGGCCAACTGCTGCAATTGATCCTCTAGTGCTTTGTCCGCCTCAAGATACAGCAGCGTGTCACTTGTGATCAGCGACTGCTCGATGAGCGTCGTCAAGATAGGCTGCCATAAGTCCTGCGCATATGGCGGATCGATAAAGACGATATCAAAGTGACGTTGCAAGGTTTGAGTGTGCGTCAGGACATGTTCGGCTGCACCTTGGATAACCTGATAACGATGAGTCTCTAAGTGTAGCTGCGTGGCGCTTTGCTCAAGTAAGCGGCATTGGGCAGAGTTAGGCTCGACAAAGGTAGTGTGCGCGCCGCCGCGGGACAGTGCTTCAAACCCCAATACCCCGCTGCCTGCACAGCTGTCGAGCACATAAGCGCCGTGTATATCAGCCAGCAACCAGTTAAATAATGTCTCGCGCAGGCGGTCGGGCGTCGGACGCAAGCCTTCGGCGTCGACGAATCGGACGATACGGCGCTTGTGTTCACCACCGATGATACGGACATCTCCGGCGCTGCTACTCTTTGCCAGATGGCTGGTTTTGGGTGTGCGGTTTTTAGCGGCGCGTCTGCTTGAGGGTTTTTTTGTCATGGCTTGGGTTACCGTGTCTGATCGTGGTCTTTATTTTGCTTATTATTCCTATGTATCCTATTGTGCCGCTGCATTGGCAGTTTGCTCTGCTTGTGCTTTTTCTTCTTTATCACGCAGCGCATCACGCATGGCTTTGTCAAACGCTTTTTGACGTTTAATGGCTTTTAGCTCGTCTGCTGTCGGTGGCAAGATAGGGTCGTCGTGCCGCTGTAGTACCCAATAATCAAAGAGCGCGCGGCCAATTGGGGCGGCAACGGTACTACCGCCGCCACCGTTTTCGACCAGCACCGCCAGCGCGATTTGTGGGTCATCGACAGGGGCAAAGCCACTAAACCACGCGTGGTCCCAGTGGCGCTTATCGAGCGCAGACTTATCATAGCGTTTGCCTTGAGCGATGGATTTGACCTGTGCGGTACCCGTCTTGCCTGCGATGCGATATTCTGAGGTATAAATACGGCGTCCGGTGCCGTTTTTTACCACGCTCTCCATCGCGTCATGCATGCGTAGCCAGTCTGAGGGCTTGCCATTGTAGTCGATTTTGCCATCAGGTTTGCTGATGATCTTTACATCTGCTGCGCCGTCGCTACTTTTGAGTAGATGCGGGGTGATATGTTGCCCTTTGCTGGCCGTCATGGCGGTGGCGTTGGCTACCTGTAGCGGCGTCGCCAAAAAATACCCTTGACCAATACTGACTGAGATGGTTTCACCCGGTAGCCAGTCTTTATCATAAGTTTCTTTTTTCCACTTCGGCGATGGCATGATACCTGAGCGCTCATGCGGCAAGTCAATACCCGTCTGCTCTCCAAAACCAAAGCGCACCATCCAGTCATGCAGGCGCTGAATACCCATCTCATAGGCGAGTTTATAGTAATAAGTGTCCACCGACATCACCACCGATTTTTTGAGGTCGACTGAGCCATGACCACCGCGTTTCCAGTCACGAAAACGGTGACTGTCGCCTGGCAAGCTAAAATACCCTGGGTCATAGATAGAGGTCTCCCACTCTCGTAGGCCATAATGCAGTGCGCCCAAGCCTTCAAAGGGCTTGATGGTAGAGGCAGGGGGATACATGCCCTGCAGTGCACGGTTGTACAGCGGCTGATCTGGATCATCACGCAGGTCGCCATAATCTTTAAAGGAGATACCAGAGATAAAGGGATTTGGGTCGTAGCTTGGATTACTCACAAACGCCAATACGTCGCCTGTTTTGGGGTCGATGGCCACAATGGCACCGCGGCGGCCATCTAGCTGCTGCTGGGCGACTTTTTGTAGGCCATAATCTAAGCTCAAAGTGATGTCGTTGCCCGCGATCGGTGGTTTGGTGTCTAGTTGGCGAATGATGTTGCCGTGCGCGTCGGTCTCAACCGATTGATAGCCTGGCTGCCCTAAGAGGATATCTTCATAATAATCTTCGATACCGATTTTACCGATGAGGTCAGTGCCTGCATAACGATCCTTGTCGATACGCTTGGTCTCTTTGTCATTGATACGGCCAACATAGCCAATGACATGAGCAAATAGCTCATCATAAGGGTAGGAGCGGGTCAGCTTACTTCGAATCGTCACGCCCCGAAAAAACGGTTTACGCTCGCTAAACTGCGCCACCTGCGCTTCGGTTAGGTCAATCTTGATGGTGACTGGATCGTTTTTGGCTTTATTCAGACGTGCCAAAATATCGGTGATATCCGTCTCTGTCAGATCAAAAATAGGCGCCAGTAAGTTTAAGGTGCGCTCAGGGTTTTCGACCTCATCAGGGCTGAGCATCGCGGTAAAGACAGGTTGATTGTCGGCCAAGATAATGCCGTTGCGATCATAGATATAGCCGCGGCTCGGCGGCGCTGAGATCAGCTTGATACGGTTGTTGTCCGCTTGCGTCGTATATTTATCATGCGCATAGACCTGCAGATAGCCATAACGCAGTATCAGACCACCCAAGCCTAGGAGGATAATAGCGCCAAAGATGATAATGCGATTGGTAAAAATACGATTGACCTGTTCGGTATTGGGAGTCAGCGGTTTATTCATAAAAATCAAAGCCCAAACGGTCAGCGAGTCAATAAAGCTGAGTCAGCAAAACATGGATAACAAAAAATAAGCAAACAAATAGACAGGTTTGCCAAAGCGCGGTAAGAATAAAGGATAATGCAAAGGGTTTCAATCACATAGATGGTCTTTGCTCAAAAAGACATCTTAGCAACTGACTGGCTGATATCTTATGCGGTTGGTGGACAAATTATAACAGAAGCCATGCGCGGGCGCAGTACTCGTCAGCGGGTTTGTCACGATTATCTGCTGTCAGGCGCTATCTGGCCGACCACCATCATCAGGTCCATATAAAGTGAATATCAGTAGACACGACCTAAAGGGCGCGATTGCTATGTTGGGTTAGCTGTATCAGCGCTGGCAGTGGCTCACCGTTATTTGTCAGATGAGTCACAACTTGCGCGCTGTGACGTGTGCTAATAAATAGCAAGTATGCTAAAATCAGGCGATTTGTTTTATAGTCGTTATGATGGCCGCGCGTCTTTTTGCCGCGCTCGAAGTTTGCTAACGCTCATTTACTAGCACCGACAATCAACCTGTCAGGAACCAGATAAATCATGGACGTAACTTCATTGTGGCAGACAATCGCTGAGCATCCAGAGTTTTTTGCCATGCTAACCATCCCGCCGGTGACCGCCTTTGTCACTTGGGCACATGTGTGGATGGCGCTCAAAATGCTGTTTTATCCGATTAAGTTTTGGGGTATTCGTATCCCAAACTTTCCGTTTTTTGGTTTGCCAGGTATTGGCTGGCAGGGTATCGTGCCGCGTAAAGCCGGTAAGATATCGGGGGTTATTGTCGATCAGACATTATCAAAGCTTGGGTCGCTTGATGAGTTTTTTCAGGCGATGGAGCCTGAGCAGATGGCAGCCTTTATCACGGAGACGGTCGATAAAAACCTTGAGGTGTTGATTGATGAAATTATGCTCGATCATTCGCCAGCCTTATGGGGCAATTTGCCATATGCTGTCAAGCGCCGCGTCTATGCCCAAGCGCACAAAGAGCTGCCAAGCATCATGCAGTCCTTGGTGACGGATTTGACGTACCATGTCGAAGATCTCGTCGATATGCGTCAGATGATTGTCAATAAAATGGAGAGTGATCGCCGCTTGATGGTCAATATGTTTTTGAAAGTTGGCCAAAAAGAAATAGATTTTATCTGGCATATCAGCGCTTTGATTGGGCTGGTTTTTGGTATTATCCAGATGTTTATCTTTTTGGTGGTGCCGCAGCATTGGACCGTGCCGTTTTTTGCGGCGATTTGGGGCTTTTTGACCAATTGGATTGCGATTTGGATGGTGTTTAATCCTGTTGAGCCGCGTTTTATACCTTATGTGAAGTTTTTTACAGTTCAGCGCTGCTTTCCGTTTATTCAGCCGCAAATGCCGCACATCGCCCAGTACCGTTTGCAGGGCGGTTTTATGAAGCGGCAAGAAGAGGTCTCTGAGGTGTTTGCTGAGATTGTGGTGCGAGACTTGGTGACGTTAGAAAACATCATGAATGAGATGATGTATGGCGTGCGCGCGCCGCAAACGCGTGACTTGATGAAGTCGCATTTATATCAGGTGTTAGAGTCGCCTGTGATCAGTACTACGCTGCGTGTTGGACTGGGCCGCCGTGAGTATGGTCAGCTAAAAAACACCATTATTGACAAGTCAATCGTGGCCACGATGGTGCCGCTGCGTGATCCTGAGCTCAATGAGAGCCGTGCCAGTAAAATATTTGGGATGTTTCGCGATCGGATTCGGGCACTGACGCCAAATGAGTTTCAAAACCTGCTGCGTCCTGCCTTTAAAGAGGACGAGATGACGCTGATCATCCTTGGTGGTTTGACAGGGTTTTTGGCAGGCTGGCTGCATTTGGTCTTGGTGTTTTTTCCTTCAGTACAGTGATCTGTCATGGGCGCATCGCTGAGTATAAATATAAATAGCAGATACGTTTTTTGTATCAATAATTCCTATTGATACATCACGACAATAGTAGCGAGTTTTACAGCTTCTATAGCCATTAAAACCGCCGTTTTTAACCGTAAACTATGACCGCATAAAGGACTATTTCGCGTTTGCCAGTGGCCAAAAGGCTATTGGCGAATCCTTAATTGTATCCAAGGTAAACAAGGTTAGACCGTATGTTAATCACAGAATTGGGTTATTTTGCCTTGCTGGCCGCCTTTATATTGGCGATTTTGCAGGTGGTATTACCAACCGTTGGCGTCATGCGCGATCACGTTGCTTGGCAGCGTCTCGCGCCCAGTCTCGCGTGGGCACAGTTTGCTGCCATGATTTTTTCATTTGTTGCGTTGATGGCAGGCTTTTATTTCAATGACTTTAGTCTCGTCTATGTCACGCAGCACTCTAATACTTTGTTGCCTTGGTACTATAAACTCTCGGCGACATGGGGCGGACACGAAGGCTCGCTCTTGTTGTGGATGACCATCATGGCCACGTGGTGCGCGCTGGTCTCCTATTTTAGCCGTGGCTTGCCGTTGTCGATGCGCGCGCGCGTGCTCGTGATATTGGCCGGTGTGCAGGTTATGATGCTGGCGATGCTGATTTTTACCTCGTCGCCATTTGATCGCACCTTGCCCAATTTGCCCGTAGATGGGGTAGATCTAAACCCACTTTTGCAGGATTTTGGGCTGATCATTCACCCGCCGATGCTGTATATGGGCTATGTGGGCTTAGCTGTGCCATTTGCTTTTTGTATGGCGGCATTGTGGGAAGGGCGTTTGGATGCAGTATGGACGCGTTGGTCGCGTCCATGGGCGCTAGCGGCTTGGGGATTTTTGACCGTTGGTATCGCTCTTGGCTCTTGGTGGGCGTATTATGAGCTTGGCTGGGGCGGCTGGTGGTTTTGGGATCCTGTAGAAAACGCCTCACTCATGCCGTGGCTGGCTGGTACGGCGTTGCTGCATTCGCTGGCGGTAACCGAAAAACGCGGGGTCTTTAAGGCTTGGACGATTATGCTGGCTATTTTTGCCTTTGCGCTGAGCTTGCTTGGTACTTTTTTGGTGCGCTCAGGGGTGATTACCTCGGTGCACTCATTTGCTGCCGACCCCACGCGCGGGCTGGTGGTTTTGATGATTCTTGGTATCGTTGTGGGCGGCGGCCTGTTGATGTTTGCGGTGCGCGGTTGGCGCTTGACGGTTGAGAGTCAGTATCAGCTGATCTCACGAGAGTCGCTTTTGGTGATTAACAACGTTATTATCTTAATTGCTACTTTGGTGGTATTGCTGGGTACGCTATATCCGATTATCGCTGATTCCTTTAATCTCGGTCAGGTCTCTGTCGGCCCTCCGTACTTCAACGCGCTGTTTGTGCCACTGACGTGGCTGCTGCTCATCGCGATGGGTATGGGCTCAAACATTCGCTGGAAAAAAGACAGCCGTCCGCTCTTGGGCGCTGGCATGGTGATTGCCGCAAGTAGTCTGGTACTGGCTGCGATTATCACCTACTTTGCCAGCCCCTCTGCCATGCTCAATATTGGCGTGACATTGGCGATCAGTTTTTGGGTGTTGTTTTGGATGGTCGTTGATTTCAAAGACAAAACCAAAAACGCCCCGAGTCGTCTGCAGGGGCTGCGCCAGCTACGTCTGAGCTATTGGGGACAACAAACCGCGCATATTGGTGTCATCATTGCTGTCATTGGTGTGGCCTTTACCAGCACGCTCAGCATCGAGCGTGATGTGGCACTAGGGCCAAACGAGAGCGTCCATGTCCAAGGCTATGACTTTACGGTTAAGGACTTTCGCGAAGTCAAAGGCAGTAACTTTGATGCTACTCAAGCTGAAGTATTGGTCAGCAAAGATGGGCGCGATGTCACGACTTTGTATCCTGAAAAACGTAACTATATCATCAGCATGATGCCAATGACCGAAGCTGCCGTTGATGCCAGCCTCATGCGTGACGTCTATGTGGCGCTTGGTGAGCCTATCGCTGCTGACAGTAACGAATGGGCAATTCGTATCTATGTGAAGCCACTGATTCGCTGGATATGGCTAGGCGCAATCATCATGGCCTTAGGCGCGCTGCTCAGTATGCTTGATAAGCGTTATCGCTTTAATAAGGACAAGACACCTGCGCAAGTCGCTGCCAAAAAATCAGGCTTTGCCACGGTTGCCGACTTGGACACACCAGCACCAAAGAGAGGGGCGTAAACACATGAGCTCATCCAACCATTCCTCTGAAAATAGCACCCAAAAAACCTCGGTACAGGGGCCTAAAACCATGAACAAAAAACAGCTAAAAGTATGGTTTTTGATTCCGCTGATTGTGTTTATCGGCTTACTCGTTATGCTGTATATGCGTCTGGGTAAGCCCACGGATATCGTGACCAATACGGCGCTTGAGCGTCCGGTGCCGCCTTTTGAGTTGCCATTATTGTCAGACACCAGCCGTATCATGACCAACGACAATTTGCCCGATCAGCCATTTTTGCTCAATGTCTGGGGCTCTTGGTGTCCCACTTGTATCATCGAGCATCCTTTTTTGATGCAGCTAGAGGAGCGCGGTGTCAACTTGGTGGGCGTCAACTACAAAGACGATATCGGTGATGCGCTCAGCTATCTCAACCGCGGCGGCGATCCGTTTTCGATGTCTATTCAAGATTTATCTGGTCAGTTTGCTTTGGATTTGGGGTTGACCGGTGCGCCTGAGACCTTTGTGGTCGATGGGAAGGGTGTTATTCGCCAGCATATTATTGGGGAAGTAAACGAGAGCAATTGGCAAAGCCGTATTACCCCTTGTCTTATGGTGCTCAATGACGCCAATGATAAAAACATCAGCCCAGATCCAGCTCAGGTTGCGGAGGCATGTAAATGATGGCCAATCACTTATCTACTTTGATACTGAAGCTAGCCGGCGTTGTCCTAGCGTGCTTGCTCAGTAGCGTAAGTTACGCGGCGATAGAGGTATATGATTTTGACTCTGTACAACAAGAAGCTCAATACCGGGGGCTAATCGAAGAGCTGCGTTGCCCGAAATGTCAAAACCAAAACTTGGCCGGCTCTGATGCGCCGATTGCTCAAGATTTAAAGCAAAAAACTTACGATATGGTAAAAGACGGTCGTAGTGACGGTGAGATTCGCGCTTATATGCAAGAGCGCTACGGCGATTTTATCAGCTACAAGCCGCCTGTACGTCCATCGACATGGATTTTATGGTTTTTTCCGCCATTGCTACTGATTGTATTATTGATAGGGTGGTTTTGGCAAAGCCGTCGCCGCCAGCTGGTAGCGAGCGGTCAGAGTAGAGTGACGGTAGATAATACCGCCTCGGAGCTGACTGCCGCCGAAAAAGCCGAACTTGATCGTCTGCTATCGCGTGCCAAGAGCACCGATAATGATGCTCATGACACCACAAGCCCCGAGGACAAAAAATGACCATATTCTCTACTGCTGGCTTATTTATTGCTCTAAGCTTACTGATTGCCTTACTCCTTGCTGTTATTACCATCATGCCATGGCTGCGCGCCGCGCGTACATCAGGCACTTCTGTGGACAATCAGCTACTAGATATCAACGTGGCGGTGTTTCGCGAGCGTCTGGCAGAGCTACAAACAGACAAAGACAGTGGCACCATCGATGATGCTCACTACCAAAACCAAAAGCTCGAGCTTGAGCGGCAATTATTGGATGCCCAACGTGAAGTCACGCCGATGGTCACCCCTGGTATCAAAAGCCGCTTGATCCTCATGGTTTGGGTGCCTGTATTGGCTGCGCTGGCGTATCTGATGGTGGGTGACCGAACGCCTGTGTTTGAGCTGTGGACGGCCGAAGACAAGGTCGGAAAAGTCGCTGATGACTTGTTGACTGGCAAAATCGATCAGCCACCTGTATGGGCAATCGAAAACGGCCAGCAGCTTATCAGCGCGATGCAGACCAATGTCTATCGTCATGCTGATGACCCCAATCGCTGGATGCGTTTATCTGAGCTGTTTTTGTCATTAGAAGCGACAGATTCGGCGCTAGAGGCATTGTCACGTGCTTATCGCTTATCGCCTGATAACGAGGAAATTGCGACGACCTATGCACAGATCAGCTTCTTTGCCAATAAAGGCCAACTAGACGCCACCAGTCGCCGCGTCTTGCAGGACGTGCTGGCCAAAAACCCACGCCACGAAGGCGCGCAAATGCTGATGGCCATGGGCGAGGCGCGTAGTAATAACTTTGAGGAGGCACAAGGCTGGATTAAACGTCTGCGGAGCAGTATCGCTGCCAAACCTGGCGACCATACAAAAGCCTTAGCCAGCCTAGATGAGCTCAGCGCCAATGTCAGCGCCCAGCAGCAGCAAGCCTCAGAAGGTGTAGAGGTAAGCATTAGAATCAGCGCCAGCCTGTTGCCACTTGTCAAGGCGGACGATGTATTGTTTGTGGCGATACGTGATGTCAATGGTGGACCGCCATTTGCCGCCAAGCGCTTACCGATCAGCGTGATCAAACAAGGCGAGGCCACTATCAGTCTAAGCGATCTCGATGCGATGATGCCTGAGCGCACCTTGCAATCGGCGCGTGCAGACAAGGTACAGCTGGCAGTGATCGCTCGTATCAGTCATAGTGGCACCGCGGCGGCTGAGTCAGGCGACTTATCTGGCAACCCTGTGGTCATTAGTGCTGATCAAAATCAGGCCAATGTTGAAATCAATCAACAAATTCCCTAGTATTTATAATGGTTGTTAGTAGCGACTATTACCCACTCAGTAAGCGCGCTGTCGTCGTCACAGCAGCGCGCAACTGCATTATATGAACAGAGAAGTCATTGCGAGTTTTTACTGCAGATAATGAAAATACTTGAGCTTTGTCAAGCCACAAGGTAAGGTAGCTTAGCAACCAACCAATCCCTAAGTATTTATTAGTCCCAAAATCCTACCTATTAAGGAGAGTCGTGTAATGATGCGTATTATTTTGCTAGGTCCACCAGGCGCCGGTAAAGGTACCCAAGCCCAGTTTATTTCTAAAGAGTATGATATTCCGCAGATCTCAACTGGCGATATGTTGCGTGCAGCAATCAAAGAAGGCAGTGAGCTTGGCAAACAAGCCAAAGACATCATGAATGCTGGTGGTTTGGTTTCTGATGACCTTATCATTAACCTAGTGAAAGAACGTATCGCCAAGCCTGACTGTGCCAATGGTTGTATCTTAGATGGTTTTCCACGTACGATTCCACAAGCGCAAGCGCTGGCTGATGCGGATGTTGCAATCGACCATGTCATCGAAATCAGCGTACCTGATGACGAAATCGTCAAGCGTTTGTCTGGCCGTCGCCAGCACCCAGGCTCAGGCCGTGTTTACCACGTCGATCACAATCCGCCAAAGGTCGAAGGTATCGATGATGTGACGGGTGAAGCGCTGATCCAGCGTGAGGACGATCAAGAGTCGACCATTCGTGATCGCCTAGCGACATATCATCAGCAAACCTCAGCGCTGGTAGATTTTTATCAAAACAAAGCGGCTGAAGGTGGTGATGCGCCGAACTACGATAAGTTTGACGGTACGCAAGCGATCGACGATGTCAAACAACAAATCCTAACGGCGCTCAAGGGTTAATCTTGTTATAAGATAACCGATGCCGTGATTGAAAGCCCTGTTTCTTAGCAGGGTTTTTTTGTGGCTGATACGCATTCATATAGCCTTGCCCGCACAACCCTGCTCACACACGACCATACTCACAAAAAAGCCGCTTACCTATGATAAGTAAGCGGCTTTTAATACGCATTTAACACAACAGCTGTCTGCCTTAGCAGCTCACCGCTTATGCATTACCTTGCGCATCAACTTGTGCTTGCTGCTGGCTTTGTGCGTAGGCTTGGTCAAAGTTCACAGGAGCGAGTAGCAACTGCGGGAAGCTACCACGTGTGACGATGTCGCTGATGACTTCGCGTGCATAGGGGAATAGCACATTTGGGCAATAAGCACCTAGAATTTGACCGATTTGGTCTTCTGGAATGTCTTTTAATAAGAAAATACCCGCTTGATGTACCTCAGCGATAAATGCGGCTTCGCCTGCGTTTTTTGCAGTCACGCTGACGGTCAAGACGATTTGATAATGATCGTCGTCTAGCTTTTCTGCGTTGCTAGAGAGATTGATGTCAAGCTCTGGGTTCCACTCTTTGGTAAATACACTCGCGCCTGGCACTTCAAGTGACATGTCTTTTACATAAATGCGCTCTAGTGCCAATTGTGGTTGTGCTTGTTCTTCAGCCATGATAATTCCTCTAAAATTAAATCAAATGATTGGGCAAGTTATGATTAAAAATACTGTGGTTAAAAATACTATGACAAAAGCTTCATCATAAAAGTCTTATGGTAATAGTAGCCGAGATTGAATCAAAAAGATCAATCTCGCCGTTTTATCACACGCATTGCATAATACCGTGTTTTATTTTGCCGCTGCTTATCATTACACAGCTGATGACAAACCGCAAAACAAGGTTGCAAAAAACTTGTGAATTAACCGGCCAATAGCTCGTCAAGCTTGCCTTGTTGGTTCAGTTGATTGAGCTCATCAAAACCGCCGACAAAGGTATCACCCACAAAAATCTGTGGCACAGTGCGATAGTTATTGGTCTTTTGCATCAATGCGCGGCGCTCTTCGCTCGTCATATCGTGCATACCGATTTCTTCATAATCGACGCCTTTGGTTTTTAGTAGTTGTTTGGCGTTAGAGCAGTACGGGCAGATAGGCGTGGTATAAACTTTGACAGATACAGTCATGATAAATCCTTATTGGTCAGTATGGTCGTCAGTAATGACTTTATTATAAAAAACTACGCATAAAAAATATGAATAAAAAACGAAATGCTTAACAGACCCTAGTTATTATAAAAAATACGATAAACAATCATGTGATAAAAATGATGATCATCGGTTACTCACAAGTAAACGTGCGAGGTATTGGGCCGGGCTTATTAGTACAGTGGGGATGTGTCAGGCAAATTCAAGCGAGATGGGCCAAAAAGGCGCTGCAGTGATATAACTATAATCGATTCTAAATAAAAAAGTCATGTGTTTATTAACCAGCAAGGCCGATAAAAATTTCTAGTGTACTGTACCTACACCGCTCGATACTGCAAAAATTTCTATCAGCCTTGCTATAACATTGTTATAGTGAAATGACTATATTACATAAAAAAAGACACCTAAATGCGGTGTCTTTTTGATGGTTACTGGTACTAAATAATGCAGCACCAGCTATTTGTTCAATGACGGCTTGGCCTTGCCTTTGGTTTTTGACTTGGCATCTTTTAAACCAACAAGCGGCATACCAGCTGCCTGCCAGCCGCCAATGCCGCCTTCTAAGCGATAAACGTCATCTTTGCCAATCATTTGAATGGCTGCGCCTGCCTGTACGCCCATGTCGCAGATGATCACCACTGGCTGCTGGATGGCGCGGATTTCTTCTAGGCGATCTTTTAGCTCAGTAAAAGGTATGTTGCGGCTGCCTTGAATATAGCCGGTCAAAAATTTCTTTTTGGCGCGAATATCGATCAGCTGCGCGTTTTGCGAGTTCACCATCATACCAAGCGTGTTGGGCGATATTTTTCTACCGCTACGTTTGTTTTCGATGGTAAAAAACAGCACAGCAAGTACGGCTAATATACCAAACAAAAACGGGTGGTTGCCCACAAATTCTAGCGCACGATCCAAACCATACCTCCAAAAAATAAGTGTTCTATTAAGCCGAGAAGACAGCTCAATGATTTTGAACAAGGCGCTATTATACCGATTAGGTCATCTATAGTAAATGTATGATGAGCAACCTACAGTTTAATAATGCGGATTTAATGAATCGCGTTGTTAATAGGGCTTGGTATCAGCCTCTTCGCTCAAGGTCACCAGGTTTTCGACTCGGCGCTGTAGCACATCACCATCAGCTACCGCTTGCCATAATGCGCAGCCTTTACTGTTGTGAGTGTGACGACAGTCACGGAACTGACAGTCACCAGCGAGCGGGGCAAGCTCAATAAAGCCTGAGATAATATCATCAGGAGTCAGATGCCAAATCCCGTACTCACGAATGCCAGGGGTGTCGACGATACCGCCCTCAGTCAAGTCCTCTGGATTAAACGGCAATAAGCGACTGGTGGTGGTGGTATGCTGGCCAAGTTTCGAGTTTTCGGAGATGACGTTGACCATTTGCCCTGACTCAGGCAGTAGCGCATTGATAAGGCTGCTTTTACCGACGCCAGACTGTCCAGCAAAAATCACCAGTTTTTTATCTATATGACGCTTTAGCTCATCAAGACCTGTTTGGGCGTCGCTACCAGCGATGTTTTCAGGACAGTCAACCGACGTCAGTACGCTCTCGTAACCAAGGGCCGCGTATTGTGCCAATATCTCACTGGTATCGACGCCGTCTTCTTGCGCGAGTAGGTCGGCTTTGTTCAATACCAATAGCGGCTTGACGCCCGCGTGATGACAGACCACCAAATAGCGATCGATCAGGGACGCCGCCGCCGCTGGTAGTGGCGCAAACACGATTGCCAAGATATCGATATTGGCAGCGACAGGTTTGAGCTTATGATAACGATCAGGACGCGAGACAAGAGAGGTACGCGGTTTGACCGACTCGATACGGCCAAAGCCGGTATTGGGGTCAGCTGTCCAGCGTACGTGGTCGCCTGCCGCCAGCATAGGCAGGTTGGTACGCACATGACAGCGCCAGATATCGCCCAATTCCAGCGCTTGCCAAAATGGCTCAGGATCATCAGGCGCAATCTCTGGCTGCACCGGTAACACCGCAGGCAAGCTGGTGATTTGTACTTCTAGCTGCTTGCCATAATGCGCCATGACCACGCCATCCATCAAACTGTCATCGAGGCTGTCTTGACTGTCGAGCTGCTGTTTGTCAATGCGACGAATCTGTTGTTTAGTCAGTTTGCGTTGCCGTATTAATGCCATGGTTTTGACCTATTATAAAAATATTGCTAAGTGTAGCGTGAAAATTTGCTAACATACAGCCTAAACCGTCCGTGGCAGATAGTGGTTTTGTAATACCAGGGCTGATTTGGCACTGTTAAATCCCAAGCCCTCATCTTGTCACCGTAGATAAAACGGCACTTTTTATATAACAACTTGCTCCAAACATTATTGACCATAGGATATTTTATGACTACCGGCGACCATCCCAATAAAATTAAGATCAAAAATCAAGGCAAAAAAGGGCTGGTATGGATTGACTTAGAGATGACCGGACTTGACACCTTAAACGATGAAATTATCGAGATTGCCACTGTCGTCACTGATGAGGATTTAAACGTACTGGCAGAAGGGCCAGTGTTTGCGATTAAAGTATCTGATCAGGTGTTAAATAAAATGGATGACTGGAATACCAAGCAACATGGTCAGTCAGGTCTGATCGATCGGGTGCGCCGTAGTAAGGTGACGCTGGCAGAGGCTGAAGCGGAAACCATTAAGTTTTTGAATAAATGGGTCGATAGCGGTAAGTCGCCGATGTGCGGTAACTCGATCTGTCAAGATCGTCGCTTTTTGGCGCGGCAAATGCCAGAGCTGGAGCGCTTCTTTCATTATCGCAACCTTGACGTGTCATCGATTAAAGAGCTGTGCTTTCGCTGGCGCCCTGATATCTTAAAAAACTTTGAAAAAGGCGGCAGCCATCTCGCATTAGACGATATCCGCGACTCTATTCGTGAGCTTAAGCATTATCGTCAGCACTTTTTTAAACTGATGCCTTAATAAGATTGATAAGTTAAGCTCGATAAGTAATGAGCCTGCATTTGATAAGTGAATAGCCATAAGATAAAGGGTCTGCTAAATAGTTAGCAGACCCTTTATTTTATGACATCTTTTTATTACATTGTTTGGTTTGTAAAAAAAGAAGCTAGACCAGTGAGCTAAATTCAACCAATTCAAAGTTAGCTTTATTGCTATCTGAGTGTGCATTAGTGATCGTCACACCAATCACTGCGTTGACGATTGGTTGCCGCTTCTCTTTATCGATTAAGCGCCAGTCACCCAGCACGTAGCGTTTTTTATCATCGGTCGCTTGATGGATATCTGGACGATGGGTATGGCCATGTAGCAGCGCATCGCTATTAGCCACGGCATGTATCACCGCCTTATCGTTGACGTCCATAATGTGAGCGGCTTTATTGGCGTTGTTTTTCTGGCTTTTTTGGCGCATTTTTTCCGCGATGGCCAAGCGTTTTTCTAGGGATTTATTAAGCAGATACCACTGGGTTAGACGGTTGCGCATGATTTTTCGAAAAAACTGATATTTTTTATCATCAATACAAAGCGCGTCGCCATGCTCGAGACGGTAGTGTTGCTGCTCGATGGTTAACATATACGGCTCATCAATCAGCTCCCCGCCAAACAGGTTGCAAAACGGCTGACCTAGCAGAAAATCACGATTGCCATGCATCACCAATATCTCACAGCCCTTGATGCGCAGTTGTTTTAATTTAGCGATAAGCGGGGTGAGCCAGTGGGTTTGGCGCGCGGCATCTGACAGCGTCAAATAAGCGTCATCGCCGATCCAGACCTCAAACCAATCGCCTAAGATAAACAAGCATTTTAGAGCGGGCAGGGCCAGACAGTCATCAAGCAGTGCCAAAAAAGCCTGCACTAAGGCAGGCTCCTCTGGCGATAAATGCAAATCGCTGATGAATACTTGCCGCACCTGATGTGGGCGGGTCGTTATCAGATGATTGAACGTTTGCATTTATCATAATCCTTGTCGTCTATTGTCAGACTATCAGTAACACTTACTTATCACGACCTACTGAGAAACGATGGTCGCAGAGTTGATAACGACAGGCTCTTTTGGCACATCAGCATGCATGCCGAAGCGACCGGTTGGTACGCCGCGCATTTTGTCGATGACATCCATACCGCTGGTGACTTTACCAAATACTGTATAACCCCAGCCTTGCATGTTTTTGCCAGAGTGGTTTAGGAAGTCATTGTCTTTGACGTTGATAAAGAACTGGCTGGTCGCTGAATGTGGATCTTGCGTACGCGCCATGGCGATAGTGCCCTTGTCGTTCTTTAGGCCATTGTCCGCTTCGTTTTCGATGGGAGCGTTGGTTGCTTTTTCATTCATCTCAGCGTCCATACCGCCGCCTTGAATCATAAAGCCATCGATGATGCGATGAAAAATCGTGCCGTCATAATGGCCAGATTTTACGTAGTTTAAGAAGTTTTCGACGGTTTTTGGTGCTTTTTCTTCGTTGAGTTCGATGACGATCGCACCCATATTGGTGTCTAGCTCTACTACTGGTGGCATGTCTACCATGTGATATTCCTTTTTGATTGCAGCGCCTTAAATAACGCTGTCAAGTGGTGGTTAAAAGTTGGTGACTAAAAGTTATGGCTAGTCTAACGGCTTTTTTGTCGTCTGTCATGTATCAGGCTGTTAATGCCTTTGCGAAACCTGATAGAATAACGCAACGTTATCTTTTATCAGTCTTTTTTAATTTATCATTTTTGAGCGTGGTAACACGCGCTGAACACTTGCGCTAGGAGCAATGAGTAATGAGTGAGCACTCAAGCAATAATGCACAAAAAAACGACTTTATTCGTAATATCATTCGTGATGATGTCAATGCGCAAAAACACCCCCAAATTGTAACGAGATTTCCCCCTGAGCCAAACGGCTATTTGCACTTGGGTCATGTCAAATCAATCTGTCTAAACTTTGGTATTGCTGAGGAGTTTGGCGGTGTCTGTAATTTGCGTTTTGATGACACCAACCCAACCGCAGAAAAACAAGACTTCATCGACAATATCGAAAACGATGTCAAATGGTTAGGATTTGAGTGGGCAGGCGAGGCGCATCATGCCTCAGGTTATTTTGATCAGCTCTATGCGTGGGCGGTGCAGCTTATCGAGCAGGGCGACGCTTATGTGGATTTGCAGTCGCCTGAACAAATCCGCGACAACCGCGGCTCATTTAATGAGGCAGGCACGCCATCACCGCAGCGTGATGCCAGTGTCGCAGAAAACTTGGCGCGCTTTAAAGATATGAAAGACGGCAAGTTTGCCGAAGGCGAAGCGGTGCTACGTGCCAAGATTGATATGGCAAGCCCTAATATGAATATGCGTGACCCTGTCATCTACCGTGTCATGCACCAAGCGCATCATCAAACCGGCGATAAATGGTGCATCTATCCGATGTATGATTTTGCCCATCCGCTCTCTGATGCGCTCGAAGGTATCACCCATTCATTGTGTACGCTGGAGTTTGAAGACCATCGTCCGTTTTATGATTGGGCGGTAGAAAAAATCGGCTTTGAGGTGCCGCCGCATCAGTATGAGTTTAGCCGCTTAAACGTTGATCACACCATGACCAGTAAGCGCAAGCTCAAACAGTTGGTCGATGAAGGGGTGGTAAGCGGCTGGGACGATCCGCGTATGCCGACCATCGCGGGTATGCGCCGCCGTGGTTATACGCCAGAGGGTCTACGCGATTTTTGTGAGCGCGTTGGCGTGACCAAAGTCGATAGCGTTGTTGATTTTCGTCTATTAGAATTCAGTATCCGTCAATCACTCGAGACGACGACTGCGCGCGGTATGGCGGTGCTCAAGCCTTTAAAAGTGACGATTACGAACTTTAGCGATGCGGTCAGCAGCTGGGAGTCACAAAAGGCCGATAGCGTCAATGCACGCTGGGATGAAGATGCTCAGACTCTATGGCTCAAGCAGCCAAAACATCCTAACGTCGATATGGGTGAGCGTGAGATTCCCTTTACCGAAACCCTTTATATCGATCAAGGCGACTATGAAATTGAGCCGCCAGCCGGTTATAAGCGCCTGTCACCAGAAAAGCCAGAAATTCGCCTGCGTAATACCTATGTGCTGGCCGTGACTGAGCATATTACTGACGATGCTGGCAATGTGACCGAGCTAAAAGCAACGATTGATCCTGCGACATTGGGTAATAACCCTGAAGGCCGCAAGGTCAAAGGCGTGATTCATTGGGTGTCAGCCAGCCTTGGCGTCCCTGCGACCGTACGCATGTATGAGCAGCTATTTAGTGTCGAGGATCCAGGTAGCGCCAGTGATGTGCATCAAGTGCTCAATCCCAACTCATTGACTGAGCTTGCAGCAGTGGTTGAGCCGTCACTTGCCAATAGCGACGCGGGCACGCGCTTTCAGTTTGAGCGTGAAGGTTACTTTATCGCCGATAGCGAAGAGCACACCAGTGATAAGCCGGTATTTAACCAAATCGTCAGCTTACGCGACAGTTATAAGCCAGCTTAATGCATAGCCTTTGAGCGTGCCCTTAGGGTTTAATGTCAAATTATTATGTCAAATCATTGCCCTTTTATACTGACCCATCTCTAGTGCGCTAGGGGTGGGTTTTTTATGAATTTTGCTTGTGGGATACAGGCATGGTAGTTTAATGCGCTATGCTACCTATATACTGGTTTACTTAGTGATAAATGGAATAAGCGAATTACAATCCTTCACAAGACATTCATAACCAGTTTGGTACTATAAAGTGAGTTTTATTGATGCACTAGACGGGATAAGCAAATGATCAAACCGTCTCGCACATTGCAATAATCGGTTTATAATAATAGGGCGCATAAGACAGTAAGCTCAGCGCTCATCATTCATATAAATAAGGAATTTAGTATGGCACATTTACGTTTAGGCGACACCGCACCAAACTTTGATGCAACCACCACAGAGGGTGATATTAATTTTTATGATTGGGCGGGTGATAGCTGGGTGGTATTGTTTTCGCATCCTGCCGACTATACGCCAGTTTGTACTACTGAGCTTGGCCGCACCGCTGCATTGGGCGGTGAGTTCCAAAAACGCAATGTCAAGCCGATTGCTTTGTCAGTGGACGGCTTAGAAGATCACAAAGGCTGGGTCGGCGACATCGAAGAGACACAAGGCACAGCGGTGAACTTCCCTATCATTGCAGACTCTGATCGCACGGTTGCGGATTTGTATGACATGATTCACCCAAATGCTGATAACACCGCGACAGTTCGCAGCGTGTTTATCATTGATCCAAACAAAAAAGTACGTCTGACCCTGACCTATCCAGCCAGCTGTGGGCGTAACTTTGATGAGATCGTTCGGGTCATCGATGCGCTACAGTTGTCTGATGAGTATAATGTTGCCACGCCAGTCGACTGGAAAGATGGCGACGATGTGATCATCCCGCCAAGTGTCAAAAACGAAGACATCCCTGCCAACTATCCAAAAGGCCATACAGAAATTAAGCCCTATCTACGTACCACACCTGCCCCTAATAAATAAGTGTCAGGGAATGGCAAGTCGCATGATACAAAGCCTCACGACGTAAAGTTGTGAGGCTTTTTTTATATCTCAACTGTCGTATTTATCTTGCTTTAGGACTCTGCTTTGGCAAAAAACAAGAAAGCTTTGCTATGATGCCCCGAGTAGGCTATAACTATGGTATAGAGTCTATTCTAAATAAAAGAGCCATGCGTTTATTAATCAGCAATGCTCATTACTTATTATAATAATGGCTGGCAGGGCTGAATCGTTATCTGTTTATTTTACAAGGAGTTTACTATGAAAAAACTATACGTTACTCGTACTGCCCCAAATCCGCGTAAAGCTTTGATACTCTTGGCGTCAAAAGGGATTGATGTCGATGACATGGATGACGTCGATGTGATAGATATCGACTTTGCAGCCAACGAGCAGATGTCGGCGGAATTTACCAAGATCAATCCGATGCAGACGGTACCGGTCTTGACCTTAGACGATGGGACGGTGCTTAATGACTCACAAGCGGTCTGCGAGTATCTAGACCGCGTCTATGGCGAGCGCTCAGTGATGGGGAATGATGTGGTACAGCGCGCGCAAGTTTGCTCCATGCGCCGCATCGCTGAGTTTGAGGTGTTGTACAACCTGATGCTGGCGTTTCAGCACAGTCATCCTTCCAAGGCTCAGCGCGTCGAGCAGGTTCCTGAGTTTGTCCAGCCATCTATCACCCGTGCTACCAAAGCCATGGGCTATTTTGAGAACGCTTTAGTAGGTCGCGACTATCTCGTGGGTGAGCAGTTAAGCTTTGCTGATATTGTGCTGTATTTGGGGTTGGATTTTGGCAAAATACTTAAAGTCGACCCAAGCGAGCAAGGTGAAAACCTAGCGCGTTTTTATCAAAAAATGAATGAGCAGTTTAGTATCAAAAATATGGCAAAAGCCAAGCCTGTAGATGGCAGTAAGTGACGAGAGATTGACACGAGAGATTGATAAGTAGTCGGCTGCTTACTTATTAAGTGTACCTTAATTAGCTGCTCAATTAACCTTTCAACTGCTGACAGCTTATATTCAATTAAAACAGCCTATCTCATGATTGGCTGTTTTTTTATGCAGTGTTAATAAGGCGTTATAATCAAGCCAAGATGGAAGCTGCAAGATAGTAACTCATGACTACTAGCACTAAAACATGGATTTGGGAACTATTTTTAAAAGATGTAATAAAAATAAACATTTTATTACATAGTGCAGTAGACTCAGCGTTATAGTGAGCAATCTGTCCTGAGCTTTTAGACGTTGCATAAAAAGCTTTGTAATAGAGCTTAAATGATATTTGACAGTTTTTTGGCCACATCTGTTTTATACAAGAAAAGAAACCAAGCTTACTAAGAGGTACGTTGTATGGTAAGTAAAACCGCAAAACCCGCTTCGAAATGGCTGCTATTACCAAGCATGCTAGTAGCAAGCCTAGCGCTGGGCGCTTGTCAAAAATCCACTGCGCCTGCTGATGGTGACACGGTGGATCGTCATGAAGCGGCGGCAACCAGTGAAGCAGATGGCGATACGCCAATAGACGAGATGAATGTAGAGAGTACGGATACAGACGATGGCCATGACGATAAGCTGACGACAGAGCAAAAAATGATCGCAAACCTATCGCGCTATCGTTGGACGCTATCGGATATCCAGAATGCTGGCAGTGGGCCCTCGGTATCTATGCTGGCTGATATCAAAGACCAAGTATCATTATTGTTTAACCAAAATCAAGGGCAAGACACTTTGAGCTATAGCGTTGGCTGCAATGCTATGAGCGCGGTTTATCAGCTGCAAGGTAATACGTTGACCACCGAAGAGAGCATGAGTACACAAATGCTCTGCCAAGATCTCAATGAGGCTGAAAATCGTCTGAACACATTGATGCAGGGTACGAGTGAGCTGAGCGTGACGACCGAAGAGCGGCCCTTACTCACGCAAGTGACCAGCGATGAGGTGACGTTGACTTGGAAAGGGCGGCTGACCTCACAGGCGAAATATAATAGCAAAGGAAAAACCGTCTTTTGGGCCGTCAATGCCAAAAAAGCCCCTTGCACCACTGAGGGGACGCAGCAGTGTTTACAAGTCAAACCCATCACTTATGATGATCAAGGTATCAAGACCAGTGAAGGTAAATGGGCTGCGTTCACGGGCGAAATCGAAGGCTATCAGCATGACGGTAAGCATGATGAAGTGCTGCGTCTCCAGCGCTATCAGCTGGATGCCGAAGACGCAGTATCAACAGGTGAAGAGTACGCTTATGTACTCGATGCCGTGATAGAAAGTAGCGTGGTAGAGTGAGGCTTTTAAGGTAAGTAAGTTGGTCGTTTTGGTTATTTAAAACGAGGGCTAGATAGCCAAAATGACATAAAAAAACACGCGTTCAAATGACGCGTGTTTTTTTATGTCTGATGGTTTGTAGACAAATAGCTTGATGACTTAGCGTAAATTGCCCAAGTCTTCTTCTGTCAGCCGCCAGCGGCCTTTTTTCTTAGAGCTGCCGCGCCCGCGCATGGCGCTGTTTAATATCAGTTTGTTCATCGAATGGCTGGAGTGGGCATGACAAATCGCACAAGCAAGGCCGTCGGCGGCATCTTGCTGTGGCACGACGTCTAACGATAGTATACGGCATACCATCTCCTGTACTTGCTCTTTGGCCGCTGCGCCATAGCCGCAAACCGCCTGCTTGATCTGACGAGCAGTGTACTCCGACACCTCTAAGTCTAGTGCTACCATCGCGGCGATGGCGGCACCGCGGGCTTGACCGAGCTTCAGCGCTGAGTCTGGGTTTTCGGCCATAAATACTTGTTCGATTGCCGTATGAATTGGCTCGTCAGTATATTTTAGATGGTGCTGAGTAATACGCGTCAACCCATTAAAAATACGCTTTAATCGCTCAGGCATCTCCTTAGTATCTGTGCGAATGGTGCCTGCATCGATATAGGTCAGTTTGTCGCCGGTTTGTTGCACGATGCCATAACCGGTCATACGCGAGCCTGGGTCAATCCCAATAATAATTGCCATAGTATTCCGTCTTACTTACATTTTGTTTTATATCTTAAAAATCCGCTATAAGTTTGATAGTATAGCAATCAATCCCCATATACATCATATGTTAGCCATCTTAATTTGTATGGCGCTTTATTTATTGGTTTTTATTTTATAGGACGACACTTTATGGGTCAGATCGTTGGTATCGCCATTGTTTGGTTTATTATTGAGATGCTGCTGTGGTATTTGCTTGCTCAGTTTATGAGTGGCTGGTGGGTATTTATGTGGTTTATCATCGCCGCTGTCATCGGTGTGTCACTGATGCGCAAAGGCATGGCCGCGCTCAACCCGATGGCGCAGCAGATGAAAGCAGGTGGCATGATGAATCCAGCGATGCGCCCGCAAGAGTCTACCATGCTAAAGAGTGTGGCGATGGCGGCAGCCGGTATTTTATTACTGATACCAGGGGTGCTCAGTGATTTACTAGCGTTATTGGTTGTGTTGCCGCCTGTACAAAAAAAGCTGAAAGATGCGGCCAACAACTATGTCATGAATAATCAGCAAAAAATGATGGAAATGATGGCAAAACAAATGGGTGGACAGATGGGCGGTCAAAACCCATTTGGTGGCATGGGCGGCCAAAATCCGTTTGGCGGTGCAGGTGGTATGGGTGGTCAAAACTCCTTTGGTCAGCAGTCGCAAAACCCGTTTGGCGATGTCTTTAAACAGCATACTACCGTAGATGGTACGGCCAAAACCGTGCCTAAAGATGTGAAAAAAATCACCAAGTCTGCCAATGATGAATCATAGCAAGCCGTAAAGCAGATAGCAAAAAGCCCCTTTCGTGATGAGCGAAAGGGGCTTTTTGCTGGTCTTGATGACTTATTTATCATTTGTATTTTACAAGCGATAAAATAAAGAGAAGACCGAATAGAACAACCGAAGTGCCGCCGCAAGATGGTGACCCATGAACCGTGAAGTTCAGGGCGGATGCGTCACTGCCTCTGCAGGTTTCCTGATACACCGCAAGCGGTGCAGGCATACACAATGAGGCAATAGGTACCACATCCTAGTAAAGCATTATCGGCTCAGGGAATAAACATCTACTAGCCAACACTTCAGAATAGTTTCATCTTAACCAATGAAAAGTGTGATTGCAAGTAACAATTACAGATTGCTACGTAGTGAAAATTTGTCAGTTTTTCAGCAATTTTCAGATATGTGCTAATATAGAGGGCTTTCAACACCCTAAGACAGCATTATAGGCGTTCATTCACTTGAGGAGCGGTAATATATGACCACGAACCAGCAACCATCAGAGTCTATCGATGACAATCAGGCACCACTTAATGACAAAAACGGCGGACAAAACAAAAAAACACCGCATGTTTTGATGATATTGGACGGCTTTGGTCATCGTGAAGAAGATAAGGACAATGCCATTGCTGCGGCCAATATGCCAAACTTGGATAAAATCTATCAGCAATACCCACATGGCCTGATCTCTGCCTCTGGAGAAGATGTGGGCTTACCCGATGGTCAGTTTGGCAACTCAGAAGTGGGACATATGAACCTCGGCGCTGGCCGCGTCCTTTATCAAGACTCAACGCGTATCTCAAACGAGTTGGCCAACCGTGAGTTTTATAAAAATCAAGCGCTGGTCGATGCAGTAAAAGCGGCAAACGACTTGGGCGGTAATGTGCATATCATGGGCTTGCTTTCTGATGGTGGGGTGCACTCGCATCAAGGCCATATCGAAGCGATGTGTCACTCAGCGCTGGTACATGGTGCCAAAAACGTCTTTGTGCATTGTTTTCTAGATGGCCGCGATACGCCGCCTAAGTCTGCTGATAAATATATCGATCGCTTGCGTGACCATATCGGTAAGCTCAATGCCCACTACGAAGGTGGCCGCGTACAGATTGCCAGTATCATCGGGCGCTATTATGCCATGGACCGTGACAATCGCTGGGAGCGCGTCCAAAAAGCCTATGAGCTGATCACTGAAGGCAAAGCTGACCGCTTGGCAACGCGTGCCGATGGTGCTGTACAAGCCGCTTATAAAGCGCGCGAGACGGATGAGTTTGTCAGTCCGACGACTGTGATTGGCCGTGATGAAATGCCTTATACAGTTGAAGACAATGACGCGCTGATCTTTATGAACTTCCGAGCTGATCGTGCTCGCGAGCTTACCCAAGCGTTTGTGCTGCCAGATCATGAGTTTTCAGGGTTTGCCCGTCAAAAGCAGCCAAAGCTGGCCGCCTTTGTCATGCTGACCAAATACTCTGATGTGCTGGCTGACAATCCTCACACCAGCATCGCTTATCATCCCGCCTCATTGACCAACACCCTTGGCGAGTATCTGCAAAACATTGGCAAAACGCAGCTACGTATCGCCGAAACAGAAAAATACGCTCATGTGACGTTTTTCTTTAGTGGTGGCCGCGAAGAGGAGTATGAAGGCGAGACCCGTATCCTAGTACCATCACCTGATGTGGCCACTTATGATCTGAAGCCTGAAATGAGCGCCCCTGAAGTGACGGATAAGCTGGTCGAGGCGATTGAGTCTGGCAAGTATGATGTGTTAGTGGCCAATTATGCCAATGGTGATATGGTCGGGCACACGGGCATCTTTGATGCCGCGGTGCAAGCGGTAGAGGCGCTCGATGTTTGTATCGGCCGTCTTGAGACTGCTGTGCGCACGGCTGGCGGCGATATGCTTATCACCGCTGATCATGGCAACTGTGAGCAAATGCAGGACTATGACAGTGGGCAAGTGCATACTCAGCATACCACCGAGTTGGTACCGCTGATTTATATCGGCGAGCAAAAACTCACGGTGCGCAGTGGGGGTAAACTCAGCGATATCGCTCCGACAATTTTGACCCTGATGAGTGTGGATGCACCAGCTGAAATGACAGGTAAGAGCCTATTGGTTCCAGCGTCGTAAGCCTGTTTTATGATCATACGCCACCCTCATGAGTAGCGGCGTGTTGCTCATTGCGGTGAATGACGATACTGTGGCTATGCTGTGAGTTGTGCTGTAGCGGTAATATGGCTATGGTAAGGACAGACAGACGTTGTACCGTTATATTATAAGGAGAGATCATGATTGTCTCTCCTTTTTTTCGCGATATTTTTAGGTATTTTTTTAGGTGTTTTTTTATTATCACGACCGCAGTCTACCAATGACAGTTAACGATTTACATACTGAGGGTTTGCAATACACTACTAGTCTTAGCTCTGCTCTTGATGCTATCTTATAAAATCGCTATCACAGATATTTTTATAATAAAAATTACGATATTTTATGATTAACACGAGTATTTTATGCGTCCTATTTATGCCATACGCTCTTTTCTCATCAAAAAAATCAATCGCGATATCAGATGTGTACCTAGCACGCCTGCTGTATGTAAGCCTGTCTTTATGGCAGCGCTGCTAGGGCTGGTCGGTGTCAATATCTCTCAAGCGGCCGCGGCGCCCAGTCATCATTCGGCGCAGAAGCTGCAACTGATCGGCTTAAATACGGATGAGATAGATCCTGCAGAAGACAATCTATCAGATATCGCCGACATGCTAGAGGCCGCCGACGATATCGATGACTCGATAGATAGCGTTGCCGATGAAAGCGTGCTCAATGACGAGGCCGAGGTAATCGATACCGCGATACCGCCGGAGGTTGCGCATGTGTCATTGAATGCTATTTCTCCTGAGACGCTCAAGACCTTTGTCGCTGTGGTCGATTTGGTGCGCCGTGAGTATGTCGATGCGGTCAACGATGAGACGCTGTTTAATAATGCCATGAGCGGTATGTTGACCAAGCTCGATAGTCATGCTGAGTTTTTGGATGCTGAGGCTTATGAAAACCTGCGTGCCTTTACCGAAGGCGACGTAGGCGATGTCGGTATCAAGGTCAGCTATCAGCCACAAGAAGGCTACTGGGTTATCACAGAGGTCATCGATGACTCACCTGCTGATAAAAAAGGCATCGCAGTCGGCGATTATTTGCATCAGGTGGGTGAGTTTAAGCTTGATGAAAATCGCCAAACCAATGACGTTGAGCAACTGCTAACGGGTATCGCTGGCACGCAAGTAGATGTGGTGACTTCTAAAGCGGGTCGCCGTAAACACACTACCACTTTGCAGCGAAATAACAGCCATCCGCAAAACATTGAGATAGAGCTGGTCGATGGTATTGCGGTGGTTAGGCTACCAGCCTTTCAAAACGATAGTCGTGACAGGCTGCTTGAGGGTTTGATCGATCTAGACGCGCCGGTTTCAGGCATTTTGTTGGATCTACGTGACAATCCAGGCGGCGTGCTTACCTCGGCGGTGAATGTCGCCAGTCTGTTTATGAATGATACTGATGTGGTGCAGGTACAAGCGCGCCAAAACGAGCCGCGCGTGCTGTCCACGACAGGTGAGGCCATCCTTAAGCCTCTACCTATGGTAGTGCTACAAAATCGCTACTCGGCTTCGGCGGCCGAGGTGCTTGCCAGTAGCCTGCAGGCGCAGCAGCGCGCCACTATCCTTGGGGAGGTCAGCTATGGCAAAGGATCGGTACAGTCGGTGATTCCGCTAAACGATGAGCAAGCGGTCAAACTGACGGTCGCCAACTATATGACCGCCACGGGTAAAAAGATAGATGAGATCGGGGTGACACCTGATGTGATGCTCTCTGGAAATGAGAGCACGTGGCGACAGCAGGCTCTTGAGCTGGTCAAAGAGCGCGCCTTAACGTCAGGCGTTCGTTTTGTCCGAAAGCCCAACCGCGCCCAGTGAGCCCAATCTAGATCATATAATGGTCGCCCGTGCCATAGATCGTCTCTGGTCCTTATTCAAGCTGGTCTTCATCGATCTCTAGTTTTTTCATGCGGTAACGTAAAGAGCGAAAAGTCGTGCCCAGCAGTTCAGCGGCTTGGGTTTTATTCCAGCCTGTTTGCTTTAGTGCGGTGATGATCAGCTGTTTTTCTTGCGCTTGTAAATAATGCTCTAAGCCTTGGGCGGGCAAGCCTAAATTGTTGATGTTTTTTGTCTCGTTTGGCGCTTGTGCGGCCTGATTGGCCGTTTTTATGTTTTCGGCGCTGTCGCCCTGCGCCGTTTTTGGGTGATTGGCTGCCGCACCTTTGATGACAGAAGGGTAGTGCTGAGTATGGGTGCGATAAGGATGCAAGTTACTGGCCGAAGTCGGGGCTTGGATAAGTTGACCCTTCTCATCGTGTGCTGCTGAGCTGTCTATGGGCGCCATTTGTCCCGATGGACTGTTTGGTAAAAGCGTGTCTGCTGAAGCGGGATGAGTGCGGGCGGCAGGTGTTTCAGCTGTTGGTGCTGTGCCTTGCGTAGCTGAGCTCATCGCTTGCGGCTCTGTATCCGCCGGCGTCAACGCTGGCAGGCCCAGATGGTTGACATCGATATTTGGCGTTTCTGCTAGGGTTACTGCACGCTCAAGCAGGTTACGCAGCTCGCGCACGTTGCCTGCAAAGTCGTGATGTTGCAAACGCTCACAGGCGGCTGTCGTCAGTGAGGGCGGCGTCTCCAATTGCCACTCTTCAGCGATCAAGGCCAAAAAGTGTGTCGCTAGTACAGGTATGTCATCACGGCGCGCGTTGAGCGTCGGTAGTTTTAATTCAATGACGTTAATGCGGTAGTAGAGATCTTGGCGAAACGTGCCAGCTTGCACCAGCTGGGACAAATCTTTATGAGTTGCAGACAATATGCGGATATCGACAGGTATCTCTTTGGTATCACCGATGGCTCTTACCGTTTTTTCTTGAATGGCGCGCAGTAGTTTGACCTGCATCGCTAGCGGCAAGTCAGCCACTTCATCTAAAAATAAAGTCCCGCCATTGGCTTGCTGAAAAAGGCCTTGTTTGTCAGCGACCGCGCCCGTGAAGCTGCCTTTTTTATGGCCAAAAAACTCTGACTCCATCAGCTCGGAGGGTATGGCGCCGCAATTCACAGGCACAAAGCTACCATCACGGCGTGGACTGAGGTCATGAATCAGTCTGGCGACCACTTCCTTACCTGTACCCGACGCCCCTGATAAAAACACCGGTGCTTGCGAGCGCGCCAGTTTTAAAATGGTGTTTTTCAGTGGTAGCATCACCGCTGAGTCGCCGATCAGCCTACTATCGAGGAGTTTTTGCTCAGGGGTACACTCAGGCGCGGCCTCGGGGTCGTCACCTTGGTGAGTGACTTTGAGGGCGTTTTCGACCAGTTGGCGCAGGCGCGGCAGCTCAAGTGGTTTATTGACAAAATCAAAAGCGCCAAGCTTGAGGGCTTCGATGGCCAAATCCATACTACCGTGCGCTGTAATAACGGCAATCGGCGTGTTGGTGCTGCCACTGATTTCTTTGACCAGCTCCAGCCCTGAGCCGTCAGGGAGCTTGAGATCCGTTAAGCAAAAGTCATACTCGCGCTCTTGCCAGTAGTCTCTTGCTTGTGACAATGTATAAGCCACATCACTTTTGATGCCCATCTTGGTTAAAGTGATTTGCATTAATCGGCACAGATCTACTTCATCATCAACGACTAGCGCGGTTTTTGTCATACATCATCTCATCGTATTCGGTAGCGAAAAATTATCAAAGCATCTATCACAATTGCAGTTAAGTACTTACAAATGCTCAGCTTATCAGTGCGGTATTGGTACACAAATAGTAAGGTCGTACCAATGCATTTTATACATGGGTGCGGGCATTGATGGCAGGTGCGATGAGGCGAAAGCAGGTTTTTGGGTGTTCAGGCACATATAGCAAGCGAGCTTGATTGGCTTCGCAAAAGGCTTGTGATAGATACAACCCAAGTCCTGTCCCTGCTTGATCTGTGGTAAAAAACGGATTGAACAGGTGCGGTAAGTCATGCTCGCGGACCCCAGTACCACCATCTAAAATATCGATTATAACATCGTTATCTGCACAATAAATCTCGATTTCCACAAAGGCATGAGGGTGGGCGTAGCTACTATGACGCAGACCATTGTTGATTAAGTTGATCAACACTTGCTCTAGTTGGTGGGTATCAAAGGAGATGGTCGGCTGGGTCTTAACACGCAAAAACACGTCATGCCCCTGAAAATGGTTTTCTAAAAACGCAGGCATCCATTCGGCCAGTACGATGGGCTGCTGATTTGCTTGCTGCTGACGCGACAGCTTTAGGATGTCTTCTATAATGCGATTGACGCGTTTGGTCTGCGAAAATATCATTTTATACAGCTCATGATTGGCTGCGATGTGCTCATCACTATAATCAGGGGCAGGGCTTGTCATGTTATCTACTGGTGGGTGACAGATTTCAACGACGTCCTCCATGAGCAACTGGCTGGCTTGTGAGATGGTGGCCAGCGGGTTTCTAATCTCATGAGCAATACTGGCCGTCAGCTGTCCTAAAGACGCCAGTTTTAGCTGCTGAGCGTTGGCTTGCTCACGGCGCAAATCTTCGAGCATGACCAGTTTACTGCCGTCTTTTAGAGGGATAATCTGTACACGTAGCTTGCCAAACACCGATACATTGGCCACGGCAGGTAAGTCATAAGTAAAGGTACGCGACTGTCCTGCTGCGACAGTCAAGCAGGCTTGAAGCAGCTGCGGATGCTGCTCGTCAAGTTGCTCTTCAAAATCTGCTAATTGGGCAGCAGATGCGCTATCGAGCCTGCGCCTATCGTTTGGCGTATGACTTTTGCTGGTAGTAGGTAAGGTGAGTGATGGACGATGAGGGATACTGAGCAGCTGATACGCGGCAAGATTTGCCAGCACAATATGCGCCTGATCGATGACAATAACACCATTGACCATTTGAGTGATGACCTCTTGGTTGATGACATTTAGGCGCTCAACTTCCTTGGCATGACGGGCGGCCACTTTTTCTAACTGCACCAAACGCTGAGAGATAGACCAGCTCAAGCCACCCACCGCCAAAAAACTGGCAGACATCAGCAGTGCATCGCCTAAGTTGGTCAAGCTCATACTATTGGCAATGGCATAAAAAAACTGCTGATAAATAACAAAAATAATCGCCAGTAAGGTGATGATCAATGCTTGAGAGCTGTGAAGTAGCATAAAGCTTGCCGCTACCACTACCATATATAGCATGGTCAACTGCAAATCAGGCGCACCTGCGGTATAAAGCAGCAAGCTTAAGATGATGACATCCAAAGCCAAGCCAAAGGCCAGCTGCTGGCGCATGTGTTTGTTGACCACATAAAACAAACCGAGCAATATCATGCTAAGCAGTACATAAAAGCTCAGGGTGGTTTGTTGCAAAAAACTGGGCAAAGACGCGCCGCTATCAGCACGCGCGGTGATATAGACCATGAGCATAGAAAACAAGCTCACAGCAAAGCGATAACTGCTATAAATAAGTCCTAATTTACGCAGCTGCGGCAATGGCAAGGTGTCATTGGGGGGCGCTGAGCGGGTGATGGTCGAGACAAAACGAATAGCAGGTTTCATAAATTCACCGTCATGGACAATCTTACTTGCTGGCTTACAGGGCTGTCTGGCTTAGCTGGTTGACTTACTAAGCAGGCAAGTAGGCGAAGATTATGGCTGAATCAGACCATGACGGATCGCTAAATGTGTCAGTTTGACATCGCTATCGACCCCGACTTTTTCATAGATACGGTAGCGATACGTATTGATGGTTTTGACACTGACAAACAGCTGATCCGCGATTTGCTGTGGGCTTTGGCAGTTGACGACCATCATCGCTACTTGTTTTTCGCGATCACTGAGCAAATCAAAGGGCGAGCTGGCATTGTCTGATAGCAAGACGTCTGCTAGCTGCTCTGCGACATCTTGGCTAAAATAGCGGCCCCCTTGATAGACTTTTTTTACTGCCCGTATCATTTCGTCTAAGGGTGTGCCTTTGGTGATATAACCGTTGACCCCAGCTTTGATCAGCATAGAAGGATAAGGCTGCGCCGACATACTGCTGACCGCCAAAATCTTGATACCCATGTCTAGCTGAACCAAACGTTTGGTGGCCTCAAGCCCGCCAATATTGGGCATATTGACATCGAGTAATACCACATCAGGGTGCAGCTGTTTGGCCATTTTGATCGCCATGTCGCCGCTATCGGCCTCACCGACCACCTCAATATCCGCACTGTCTGACAACATACGGCTGATACCCATACGTACCAAATCATGATCATCGACTACCAATACTTTAATCATCACTATACTCTTTACTATTTGTCAGAAGAAGGGATACTGCCTAGCATAAATCACAGACAAAAAACTGTCTAAGTTATTTTTTAGTTTTTGACGATGTAAAATACTGCTAATATATTATGTGGATGTTGTTGTTTAATATATCAAATTTTGAATAATTGCCATGCTTTGGGTTAAAATATATTGCTAAAATGTGAACCAATGTTTCTATAATATAAAGTGGTTGTAGCAAAATTTGAATTGGGACAAAATAAACCATTAAATCAGCTTGGTACATTAAACTTAAAAGCAAACCATGATACACTAAAAATACAAAAACTCTATACGAGTACTTACAAACCTATTCATAAACGCTATGAACGTTTTTGGCGTCAGATCGTATGTATCTGGCGTGATAGCGACAGCAGGAGGCACAATGAAGCAACTACCATTAACCAAACAGCAACTGATCGCTGCCATGATTTCACTGAGTTTGGGTGGTGTGGCACAAGCTGCACTTACGATTAATGGTAGCGCTGATACAGAATCTAGCGCGCGTATCAGCTGGGGCGGTGCCGATAGCTTGTCTGAAGCCCGTAAGATTATGTACAAATCGACAGGCTCTGCTATCAAAAAAGTCGATACCGGTTATGGCACCACCAATATCACCAATGCCAACAGTTTTGGCAGCAGCAATAATAGCTATACCAGTAGCAATCGCTACAACACCACCTATCGCGGCGCCTTTGGCAGTAGTGATATGATTCCGATCAGCACAGACTCGCGTAGTGTGGCTGTGATTGATGCCGAAACAGGCGAGTCTATCTACGAAAAAGACGCGGATATTGCCCGTCCAATGGCCAGTATCACCAAGGTCATGACGGCGATGGTGGTACTAGATGCCGGTCTGGATATGCGTGAAGAGATTACCTTAGACGCAGAAGACTTCGTCGGCCCCAAACGCGCAAGCTCTCGTCTAAAGGTAGGGGATCGTCTCAACCGTGCCGAAATGCTGCTCATGGCCTTGATGAAGTCGGAAAACCCAGCCGCAAAGAGTCTGGCGCGTAACTATCCAGGTGGATATAGTGCCTTTATGCGAGCGATGAACCGCAAAGCGCAAGATTTGGGTATGACGACTGCCTTTTTTGGTGATCCAACGGGTCTTGACAAGCGTAATGTGGCGTCATCAAATGATTTGGTCAAGATGGTGCGCGCTGCGGGTAACTACGATGTGATTCGCCGCTTCTCCACCACCAAAAGCTATGATTTCTTTGTATCAAATTACTCTCGTGGCAACCGCACATATAAAGCCAACAATACCAGCAGCTTAGTACGTGAGGGTGGCTATCCTATTGGTATCTCAAAGACCGGCTTTATCAATGAAGCAGGGCGCTGTGTGGTCATGGAAACGAGGGTCAATAACCGTCCAGCCATTATTGTTATTTTGGGCGCAAACAGCTCAGCCACGCGCTGGGGCGATGCCAAAAATATCTTAAACAGCTTGGCCACGCGTCGTACTGTATAAGTGCGGATGACATTGATGTCAGTATACAAACACACATACGCAAGTATATAGAGCAAAAATAGACAGGTAAAATAATTCAAAGGGCTGTTATATCGTATAACGGCCTTTTTTATATCAAAAAGGATACTCGTGGTATGAATCACTTGCAATCGGCTGTCGTACCTCAGCTTTATTTACTGACGAACGACGATGAGTTTGAGCGACTCTATCAAAAGCTAGAGGCCGCGCTGGCAACAGGGCTGGTCGGTCTGCTGCAAGTACGCCGTAAAAAAACAGCGGCATTGCCAGATGGTGCGGCAACACTGTTGGCAGAAGCCAAGCAAATCGTCGAGCTGGCACGCAGATATCAGGTACCAGTCGTGATCAATGATGATAGTGCGCTGGCGGCCAAGCTCGGTGTTGGGGTACACCTAGGTCAGCAAGATGGCAAGATGGTCGATGCCAAGCGCCAAATAAGTCCGGATCAGATTATCGGTCGTACGTGTCATGGACAAGTGGCACTGGTCAAAGAAGCCAAGCAGCAAGGCGCAGACTATGCGGCCATGGGTGCTGTTTTTGCTTCTACGACCAAGCCCAAAGCCGATACCATCTCGTACCAGCAGCTAAAAGAAGGCTGCCAGCAAGGCATCGATATCTGCGTGATAGGCGGATTAAGTGCTGAGAATGTCGGCGCGCTGGCAGGTCTGCCCATCAAATATGTGGCTGTCGTTGGAGACATTATGGATTTGCCTGTTGCGCAGATAGCGCCTCGTTGTCAGCAGTGGCAGCAAGCGTTTGCAAAGTGGCATGCCGCTGCCGGTGACGTAAAGGTCTGATGACCAAGTATAGTTAATCCAATATAAAGTCGCCCTAAAGTAGGTTAACTATATAAGCCACAAGACCAAATAAATCACAAGGAGAAGTCACAAGAATAAGTCAAAAGCCATTTGCTATTTGGCGTGTTGCATACATAACGTAGCATAGGGAAGGGCTTCTAGGCGCTGCTCTTCGATTGCCTCGCCGCATACTTCGCACTCTCCATAAGTGCCGTTTTCGATACGGCTTAGCGCGTTTTCTACATAGATTAGACTTTGGCGCGCCTCAGCCATGAGGTTTTTTCGCATGTCGTTTTGACGGTAGGAGATGGCTTGGTCTTCCCAGTGCTCGTTGAGGTCGTCCTGTGGGTTTTGGATATGTTCTTCGATTTTGTCGATGCGAGTTTCGTACTCTTCTTTGAGTTTTAATAGGTTTTGTTTTGCTGTTTTTAGATCGATACTCATGGTTTTCTCCTAGTAGGTTGTTGTTATTATTCACTAAACAGTTAGGCTAGCGCCTGTGTTTGGCAGAGCCTGCGTTTATTCTGGTCTAGCCTAAGGTCATCGTAGTGTAGATTTATCATAAACAGCGCAATCCATGAGTGCCACCACGAAATGTTACTGGTTTTATAAAATGCCGATTTTTATCATCAGTTTGTCAAGCCGGTTTTGTTTGATTGTCTGCTGAGTAATATTTAATCCATGCTTTGATAGGAGAGCGTGGTAGAAAACTGCTAGAATACACCGCCACAAATTCTTACTAGAGTGTTTTTGATCGGCCTGAGCGCTACCACTCGGGCGGCATAGTGCGGCATCGTATCCATGGTGTCAGTTTTATTTAGGATTGACCATAAATATGTGGTAGTAGGACTTATTGAGCAGTCCACTGTAGATTAACAATAGATGATGTAGAGGAGCAGTTAATGAATTTTTTGCGTATGAGTGAGCTGAGCTTAACGGAGAAGGTTGTCTTGATTCGAGAAGACTTAAACGTGCCAATCAAAGATGGCAAAGTCAGCAGTGATGCGCGCCTACAAGCAAGCTTACCTACCATTAAGATGGCGCTAGAAAAAGGCGCGGCTGTGATTGTCTGCTCACATCTTGGGCGTCCAACCGAAGGTAGCCCTGAGGCCATTTATTCATTGGCACCGGTCGCTGACTATCTGAGCGACAAATTGGCTGCGCCTGTGCGTTTAGATACTGACTATCTGACTCAAGGCGTGTCTATCAAAGCGGGTGAAGTGGTACTACTAGAAAACGTCCGTTTTAACAAAGGCGAGAAGAAAAACGAAGCCGCTTTGGCAAAAAAATACGCAGATTTGTGCGATGTGTTTGTGATGGATGCCTTTGGTACCGCGCATCGCGCGCAGGCATCGACAGAGGGTGTCACTCAAGCCATGCGCCAAGCAGGCAAAAAGGTCTGCGCAGGGCCGTTGTTGGCCGCAGAGCTTGATGCGCTAAGTTTGGCGTTAGAGACACCAGCTCAGCCAATGCTGGCTATCGTGGGTGGCTCAAAGGTATCGACCAAGCTTGAAGTGCTGCATAGCTTAGCTGAGGTATGTAGCCAAATCATCGTTGGTGGCGGTATTGCCAATACGTTTTTGGCGGCGCAAGGTCATAGCGTTGGTGCGTCATTGTATGAAGCGGATTTGATAGATAGCGCTCGTGACATCATGAGCAAAACTGAAATTTTATTGCCTGAGTTTGTGGTGGTGGCTGATAAAGGTGATATTGATTTTGCCGACTTTACTGGCTCATTACAACAAGCCACTGCGACCATTAAGTCCGTCGATGCTATCGGCGACAACGACATGATATTGGATATCGCGCCAAAAAGCGCTGAGCGCTTGGCTGAGGCTATCATCAATGCCAAGACCATTTTATGGAATGGTCCAGTTGGAGTTTTTGAAGTGGATGCTTTTGGGCAGGGCACGCAGATATTGGCCGCAGCGGTCAAAGACAGTGCTGGGTTTTCTATCGCAGGCGGCGGTGATACGCTAGCTGCCATTGATAAATATCAAGTGGCGGATGGCGTCAGTTATATGTCTACAGGTGGCGGCGCTTTCTTAGAATTTGTCGAAGGTAAGGTGCTGCCTGCAGTTGCTGCCCTGCAAATAGACGCGTAAACCTTTAACGTTACTTAGCATGTTAGTAACACTAGATGTACAACCATGATGAATCATCTAAGGTAGGCTGTGGAAATAAGAGGATGGCCATCAATATAGTGTTCTGTATGACAGACTTCGGTATTGATGGTCGCCGATTATTATTAAGTCGTATTTATTTGTTTATACACTGAAAATTATTATTGCATGTCTTATTTGCACTCTATAAAATAGCGCAACCATGTATTTTGACATGCTTTATTTACGAGAGGTTTATTATGTTAAAACGTCATTTGTTACTTGCTAGCGTACTTGCTGGTACTTTTGCTATCACTGCGTGTAGCCAACAAACAGAAGAAAACACTGAAGCTGCTGTTGAGTCTGCCGGTGATGATGTCGCAGCCAACACTGAAGCCGCCGCTGTAGAGACAGAAGCTGCTGCTGCAGAAGCAGAAGTTGCTGCTCAAAATGCTGGCACTGAAGTCGCCGAAAGCGCTGAAACTGCTGGCGCGGCTGCGACAGACGCTCTAGAAAACACAGGTGATGCAATCGCTGATGGTACCAACAAAGCAGTAGCAAACACTGCCGAAGCGGTAGCTGATGGCGCAAATGCAGTGGCTGACGGCGCAAATGATGTCGCAGTTGATGCTGAGCAGCAGTACTAATAGGTTCGATAATCAGTAGCTTGTCAAAACTAGCAGTAGCTTGTCAAAACTAGTCGCTTAGTAAATAAGCATCGTTTGACCGGTTCAAACCTTTTTTATCACTGTTTGACTACTGATAGATTGATGTACAGCTCGCTAAATAAGCAGTTTTTTATGACTGCCCTATAATGGTTGTCTCATAAAACAGCTGCTTTATAAGCCCTCAAAATACTACAAAAGCCTTGGCGATTGCCAAGGCTTTTTGTATGGTGATGGCGAAACGCTACAAGCATTTCTTTATAGTCAATCCGTCATAAAATAAATAGTCAGGCAACCGCTACGAAGACAAGGCAATTTTTGCTATAATCAGCGCACGATAATGAGCGTCTATTATTGCCAGTTGCCAATGGTTTTGCCAGACGGGCAGTTTTGACCTCATTGAGTGTACAGCTTTGGGCGAGTCATATAGGCAGCGCTATGTTGCTGCTATCATTTCAAAAGCTATTTTACATACTATCCAAAATTTTAATCAGAGAGCGTTTTATGGCCTTAATATCCTTACGTCAACTTCTAGATCACGCTGCCGAGCATAATTACGGGGTGCCTGCTTTTAACGTCAATAATTTAGAGCAGATGCGTGCAATCATGATGGCGGCCGACGCCTGCGACTCACCGGTCATCGTCCAAGCCAGTGCTGGCGCTCGCAAATATGCAGGCTCGGCGTTTTTGCGTCATCTGATTATCGCTGCTATAGAAGAGTGGCCGCACATTCCTGTAGTGATGCACCAAGACCATGGCATGTCGCCTGCCATTTGCCAACGCTCTATTCAGCTTGGTTTTTCATCGGTGATGATGGACGGCTCACTGGGTGAGGACGGCAAAACCCCAATGGATTACGATTATAACGCTAGCGTCACACGCGAAGTGGTCAAGATGGCGCATGCGTGCGGCGTTTCTGTCGAAGGTGAGATTGGCTGTTTGGGTAGCCTTGAGACTGGCATGGCGGGTGAAGAAGACGGCTCAGGAGCAGAGGGCGTGTTGGACCATGAACAGCTATTGACCAGTGCGGACGAAGCCGAGCAGTTTGTCAAAGATACCAATGTCGATGCACTCGCCATTGCGATTGGTACCAGTCACGGTGCTTATAAGTTTACACGTCCACCGACAGGCGATATCCTATCTATCGAGCGCGTCAAAGAGATTCATGCCCGTATCCCAAACACGCATTTGGTCATGCATGGCTCGTCCTCTGTGCCGCAAGAGTGGCTCAAAGTCATCAACGAAAATGGCGGTGATATCGGTGAAACATACGGCGTGCCAGTTGAGCAAATCGTCGAGGCCATCAAACACGGTGTGCGTAAAGTAAACATCGATACCGATTTGCGGTTGGCTTCCACAGGCGCTATCCGCCAGTTTTTGGTAGAAAACCCAAGTGAGTTTGATCCACGTAAATATTTCAAAGCCTCTATGGTCGCGATGTCTGACATCTGTACCAACCGTTTTGAGGCCTTTGGTTCTGCTGGTCAAGCGCACAAGATTCGCCCAATCAGTCTTGAAGGTATGGTTGATTTTTATAACTAAGCCTGACAAGTAGGGCTGAGCTTATCAAAGAAGGCGTTTGTCATATCGATATGCAAACGCCTTTTTTTCTCTAAATGCTTGGGTGTAAGCGCAAGAGGTTTACGTGTACGTTTTTGCATAGGCGTTTTTAAACCAAAATATTGAGTATTAAGCGTAGAGTATGGCGCGGTTTATTTTTTATAATGATAGGTAATGGATGATGATTGGACTGATTACAGGGCAGGTCGCGTACCTGATGGCACCAACGGCATGTATTTTGACCGCATCTGGCGTGGGGTATGATATCGAGCTACCATTGCCGTCATTTTGTCAGTTACAGCTCGATCAGCAGGCTCGTATTTGGACGCATTTGCATGTGCGCGAAGACGCGCAGCTGCTCTATGGGTTTATCGATCGCAAAGAGCGCGAAGTGTTTCGTCAGCTTATCAAAATCAATGGTGTGGGGGCAAAAATGGCGTTAGCGATGCTATCTGCTATGTCGGCCGCCGAGCTTAAGATGCATGTCGAGCAAGAGTCAGAGAGTGCACTGACGCGTATCCCAGGGATTGGCAAGAAAACCGCACAGCGGTTATTAATTGAGCTCAAAGACAAGCTAAAAAATATCGAAGTCGACAATGATTTGTTAGAGCTGCCAACGCAGGTAACCACAGCTTCTCACGAAGGCAGCATCATCGCTGAGGTCGAGGGCGCACTTATCAGCCTAGGTTACAAAGAAAAAGAAGCGCAACAAGCGATTAAAGCGGCTAAGCGTAGTGGAGATACGTTTGCTGATACGCAAAGCTTACTAAAAGCGACTTTGCAGCAGTTGTCAGGCTTTTAAGGCAGTTTTTATTATTAATTAGGGTATGCCGAATATGCTTGACAGCGACCTAGCATAGTTGACTTAAGATAAGCGACATCGATTGTCGCTTATTTTTGTTTACGTCTGTGCTTTCGTGCGCTGGTGCTTTATGATGTTTTGTATGATTTCACATTTTTAATATAATGAAAAAACTATGACGCAAGATCGTTTAATTAATCCGCTAGAGGGCGCCGGTGATGCGCCTGACGCAAATATTCGCCCAGCACTACTGGCAGAGTACATTGGCCAGCCTGTCGTGCGTGAGCAGATGGAAGTATTTATCGGAGCGGCGCGCGGCCGTGATGAAGCGTTGGATCATACGCTTATCTTTGGGCCACCAGGGCTAGGTAAGACGACTCTGGCCAATATCATCGCGCGCGAGCTGGGTGGTAACCTGCGTTCAACCTCGGGGCCTGTCCTTGAGCGACCTGGTGACTTGGCTGCTATGTTGACCAATCTAGAGGAAGGTGATGTGTTATTTATCGATGAGATTCATCGGTTAAGCTCCGTCATCGAAGAGATACTCTATCCTGCGATGGAAGATTTTCAGCTGGATATTATGA
Organism: Psychrobacter halodurans; assembly: GCF_017498075.1. Lineage (NCBI taxonomy): Bacteria > Pseudomonadati > Pseudomonadota > Gammaproteobacteria > Moraxellales > Moraxellaceae > Psychrobacter > Psychrobacter halodurans. The sequence goes on along the minus strand of NZ_JAGBKN010000012.1, from coordinate 14,236 downwards.
TTGGTGAAGGGCCTGCAGCACGCTCTATCAAGCTGGACTTGCCGCCATTTACGCTGGTAGCAGCGACCACGCGCGCGGGGCTTTTGACTTCACCTCTGCGAGATCGTTTTGGTATCGTTCAGCGGTTAGAGTTTTATAATATCGCAGATCTGACTACCATTGTGACACGAGCGGCGCGCTTGATGCGCGTGCCGATGAGTGAAGACGGTGCGGTCGAGATTGCGCGCCGTGCACGCGGCACCCCAAGGATTGCCAACCGTTTGTTGCGCCGTGTACGTGATTATGCCGAGGTCAAAGGCGATGGCCGTATCAATGGCGCGATAGCAGGCAGTGCGCTGGATATGCTGGCGGTCGATAGGCGCGGTCTTGACCATTTGGACAGACGCTATATCGAGATATTGCAAGAGCGCTTTGATGGAGGGCCGGCAGGGGTTGAGGCGGTAGCGGCGGCAATGGCAGAGGATCGCGGCACGCTTGAGGATGTCATCGAGCCGTATTTGATTCAGCAAGGTTACGTTTTACGTACGGCTCGTGGCCGCGTATTGACGCAGATGGCCATTGACCAGATGTTATAGGCCAGATGAGATGATATAAAACTGGCCAAAACACCTTTATACAAAAAGCGCCGCCTTTTGGTTGATTAAAAGGTGGCGCTTTTTTATTTAAATCAGAGACGTCGCTATCAAGTCATTCAATGAAAAATTGTCATATCGGATAGCCTATAGGTCGGCGTAGGCTGTTAATCTGCGACCATGGTTTTTGGCCATATTTTTCCAGGATTAAGGATGTTGTTGGGGTCGAGCGCTGATTTGATGGCTTGCATCAATACTAAGGCATTACCATGCTCTTGTTGCATGTATTTTTGCTTGCCTTGACCAATACCATGCTCACCTGTACACGTACCATCCATCTCGATGGCGCGCATGGCCAGGCGGCTAATGATGCCATCGGCAGTAGCGATTTCCTCAGGGTTATCGGTATCGACCAATAATAAAACATGAAAGTTGCCATCACCCACATGTCCGACGATAGGGCCAATCATTCCTGATGCCTCGATGTCTTTTGCCGTGGCGCTGACGCACTCTGCCAAGCGCGAAATAGGCACACAAGCATCGGTCGATAAGGCGCTGGCTTCAGGCCGTAGGGCAGAGCTGGCATGATAGGCATTGTGCCGCGCTTGCCACAGACGCTTACGTTCGGCCTCGTCTGTGTCCCACGCAAAATCGCTACCGCCAAACTCTTCGATGATGTCAGTAAAGATTGTTGCTTGCTCAGCCACGCCCGCGTCCGTGCCATGAAACTCCACAAACAAAGTTGGCGTCTCAGTCAGGTCTAGATTGGCATATTGATTACAGGCTTTGATTTGCATGGCATCGAGTAGCTCAATACGGGCAACTGGCAAGCACATCTGGATGGTAAGCATCACCGCCTGACAAGCGTCCTCAATCGTTGGGAAGTGGCAGATGCCACTAGCAATACATTCGCTAATACCAAACAGCTTGAGCGTGACTTCGGTGACAATGCCTAGCGTCCCTTCTGAGCCGATCATAAGCCGTGTTAGATCGTATCCAGCGGCCGACTTTTTGGCGCGTGTGCCTGTACGTACGATCTCCCCGTTGGCGGTCACGACTTCTAGAGCGAGCACCACATCTTTCATGGTGCCGTAGCGCACAGCGTTGGTGCCAGAGGCGCGAGTGGCCACCATGCCACCGATACTGGCATTAGCGCCTGGGTCTATCGGAAAAAACAGCCCCGTATCGCGCAGGTAGTGATTGAGCTGCTCACGTGTGACGCCAGGCTGTACGGTCACGGTCAGATCTTCATTATTGACTTGTAAGATTGCATCCATAGCATGCATATCGATACATAGCCCGCCAAAAGGCGCGTTTAGCTGACCTTCTAAGGATGAGCCTATACCAAAAGCAATCACTGGCATCTGATACTGGTTGCAAATCTCGACAGCCGCGGCGACCTCATGTTTATCCTGCACGGTCAACACCGCATCGGGTGGCTGGTTGGCAAGCCATGTCATGGTATGACCATGCTGCTCGCGTACCGCTTTATTGACACTCAGCTGTTTGCCAAAGCGTGCCTGTAGCGCAGCTATGGCCGTACTGTGATCGGGCGTAGTGCTATCGTGCGGCTCGGATGCGGGTAAGGCGGATAGGGCAGGCATGGATGACTCCTACATATATGATTTGTTAGACAGCATGTGTTTTTATTTTTTGGATGTAGACTAGGGGGTGTCCTCAATCTAATCGATAGCTATCCAAATGAGCTAAAAATGGCTAAATCTGGCCAAACGGTGTCAAATAGCTGACGAATATCTCGATATTAACGGCGATATTTTCCTTATTTGGCGGCAATTTATCTCATTTTTATCGCCATTTTTAAAATGAGGAGACGCCCTAAAACAATATACGCTAATGGCATAACGAGCGCTAAAAGAACAATTAGGCCAGTACCCGCCAAACAACCACGACGATGGCCAATAGATAAAAGACAGGCGCAAACCAGCCGACTTGCGTGGCAATCGCAATAAAGATAGCAAAGCCTGAGAGTGCCAGCCAGTCGCGACGACGGTCATTGAGCATATCCGCTCGGATTTGCTGTATTTCTCTGAGCTGACTGTCTTGCCGCGACCCTTGAGTGGCAAGGCTCTGTAAGCCTTGATCGAGTAGTTTTGGGATATCCGTGGTCGATAATAACAGCTCTGGCAACTGTTGGCGCAGCTGTTGTAAGTTGCGTACAGGGTCGAGCTGCTCTTTGATCCAGCCGCTAAGGATGGGCTTGGCAAGCGACCAAATATCAAGCTCAGGATATAGGTCGCGCCCCAGTCCCTCGACATGTACCAAGGTTTTGAGCAGTAGCATTAACTGTGGCGGAATACTCATATGATGACGACGGGCGATATCCAAAATCTGCATCAATACTCCAGCAAAATCGATGTCATTAATGGATTTTTGTAGCATCGGACCGACGGTGCGTTTCATGTCACGCATGAGTGCATGCTTGTCGGCGTTAGGTGGTATCCAGCCTGCACGGCTGACAATATCTACCACGGCCGTGAAGTTGTTATTCATCACCGCCAGCAGCATCCGCGCCACCACCAGTTGATCATCTCTTGACAGTGTACCCATGATGGCACAATCAAGGCCGATATAGCGCGGCTCATGCCCAAGCTTTGCCGTATCATTGTATAAATCTTTGACAGGTGGCGTCTCAACGAAGACATTACCCGGATGCATATCGGCATGAAAAAAGTTATCGCGAAATACTTGGGTAAAAAATATCGTTAAGCCTTTTTCTGCCAGTGTCGCACGGTCATAACCCAGCTTATCAAATACCTCGACCTGCGAGATAGGAACGCCTTGGATGCGCTCCATGACCATGACGTTTTTGGCGGCATCATAAACTTCAGGCACATACATGAGTGCCGAGCCTAAGAAATTATTACGCATCTGCGTGGTATTGTCCGCCTCCAAGGTCAAGTCCAGCTCATTGAGCATCACTTGGCGGTAGTCTTCGACGATATCGATGATATGTACCGCGCGCGCCGCTTCGATACGCGCTGATGCCCAGCCGGCCAGCTCGCGCAGTAGTTCAAAGTCAGAGACGATGGTGGCGCGAATATCAGGCCGCACCACCTTTACCACCACTTCACGACCATCATGCAAGGCCGCGGTGTGTACTTGGGCGATAGATGCCGCCGCTAGTGGCTTGACATCAAAGCGGGCAAACAATGTGTTGATCGGTTGACCGAGGCCGTGTTTTGGGTGCTGAATCTGAGCAATGGCAACGTCAGCGTCGAAGGGTTTGACTTTATCTTGTAGCTGCACCAACTGCTCGATGATCTCGGGTGGCACCAGATCACGGCGCGTAGAGAGTAGCTGGCCAAGTTTTAAAAACAGCGTGCCCATGTCTTCTAGGGCGTACTTGATGGCGTTGGGCTGATGTTTTTTGCCCCACGCGGCAGGGTGTAGACGAATCAAGCGCGCGATAGGCTGTAGCTGCGGCATCTCTTCTAAAGACAGGTGCGTATCGATACGATAAGTGGCGGCGATACGCCAAAGCTCAAATAAACGGGCGCGGTGAGATAGTAGCATGAGAAATAAGCACTCTAAAAAATTCAAAAATAGGGTAGCGCGGTGCTTAGGGTTTGTTAAATATTCAACACGCCCCAGACCAGTTACTGATGAAACGAGTTGTTAAGAAAACGTGATTGCTCTTCTTTGATGGCCGCAAGTCTCGCTTCTTCGCGCGCCACATCAGCACGTAGCTTGAGGAGCTGCTGCCTGAGATCATTAACTTCTGCCACCTCAGCGGGGTCAGGTGCAGCATTGCCTGCCACATCATTGGCCCAATCGCTGACATCATCAAATGCGCGTTTGGCACTATGTCGCCAGCTGCTTTTTAGCTGAGAGATGAGCAGGTGTAATTGGCTGGCCATGGGCTTGCCGATGAAAGGCTCCAGCTGCCCTGCCACGTCAGGGTCAAACCCTGCGACCAGCTGCTTTAGCTGCATGAGTACCTTATAGTCGCCTGCGATAGGCAGGTTGCCTTCGGTGCCGCGCATCAGGTTGAGTAGTTGGGCAGGATTGTCGACTGTGATGGTACAATCTGGTCGGCTGTGACCGATACGCGCGCGCTGCCTACTGGCTTTTTGCCGCTCATCCATAGTACCACTTGGCTCAAACACACTGTCCGTGGTCACAGGCTCAAAGCGCAAACGCTCATGGCTAAACAGCACGTCTAGATGAATCTCAGGCACGGCCATCTCTAGCCGCAATACTTTACCAGCAAGCGGGGCCAATCCTGCTTTGGTAATGTCATCGCTAGCGATAGCAAGGTTAATCAGCTTTTCGGCACCAGCCAAAAGTAAAACAGTCAGCATAAGGCTCTCGCGTGTTTGGTGAAGCGCCTAACAACAGCGCTAAGTTTATAATAATCAACGATTACAGAGTGTGGCGGCTCAATAATCACCATCGTTATCCTATCATGCAGTATGAAAGACGCAGCGTTAAGTACTACTTACTAAACGCTAAACAATAAGTGCTAAGCAATATTACGCCTTAAAACCGCGATGTACCGCGACGATACCGGCGGTGAGATTGTGATAATCACAGTTTTCAAAGCCAGCTTGTTGCATCATTTGCTTTAATGTCTGCTGATCAGGATGCATACGAATCGACTCTGCTAAGTACTGGTAACTTTCAGAATCATTGGCAATCAGCTTGCCCATCATCGGTAGCGCTGTAAATGAATACAGATCATAGGCTTTAGACAGTGGCTCAAAAACGGGCTTTGAGAACTCCAAAATCAACAAGCGACCACCTGGCTTTAGTACGCGGTACATGGCTCGCAGCGCTGCGTCTTTGTCTGTGACGTTGCGTAGACCGAAGCTGATGGTCACCAAATCAAAGCTTTCATCATCAAACGGTGCCAGTGTTTCAGCGTTGGCCAATACAAAGTCTACGTTATTGCAGCCTGCATTGATCAGGCGCTCGCGGCCGACCTCTAGCATGGCTGCGTTGATGTCTGATAGTACCACATGGCCGTTGCGACCCACTTCGCGGCTAAACACTTTGGCCAAGTCGCCGGTGCCGCCAGCGATATCGAGCACCTGCTGACCGGCACGCACGCCTGATAAGCTAATCGCGTAACGCTTCCATAGACGATGGATACCAAATGACATGAGGTCATTCATGATGTCATATTTTTTGGCAACAGAAGTAAAGACATCAGCGACACGTGCTTGTTTTTCTGCTTTATTGACTGTCTTATAGCCAAAGTGCGTTTGCTCATTGCCATCGGTTTCAGGCGTGTGCGGGTTGTTGATGTCATCGCGCTGGTTAAATAGCGTCTGCTTGGCAGTTTGCGCTTGCGCAGTGCTAGGGTCGGCACTGTCATTGATCGTATTAGGCATAGTGGTTTGTTGACCTTGTGGGGTTCCGGTGGGTAAGTCTTGGACTTGGGTAAAATCATGGTGCTGGCTGCGCTGAGCATCTGTCTGCCGCGCTTGTGCTTGCGCTGTGATGTCTTGGTTATGACGGATGCTTTCTTTGACGAGACTGTCTTGCAGCTCGGCCTGCTTGGATGGCTCGTGGGTGTTAGCGGCGCGGTTGGCGTTATCTGTGCTGTCGGTCATCATGGTGTCCTATTCGTTATTGTTATGATTTTCTTGGTAGGGCGTGTTGGTATTAGCCAATCTACACTATCAGTCTATGATACACCAAACCTCATTGGCTTACCGTCATTATCCGCGGCATGCACTTGCTCGATAATCAAAAGCTCCTGCTGGCAAAATGGCTCGATAAAATGACTGACGCTTTTGAGTGGTTTCATGGCCTGAAAGCCTGTGTCAATGAAATCATACAGTGGTTGAAAATTATAGCGATAGGCGGTGCCTTTGGCTAAAGCAAAGGCTTTTTTGAGCATAAATGAGTTTAAATGCTTGTCTGTGCGATAACAGACATCTTTGAGATTGGCGATTTGGACGCGGCGTGCTTCTGCTTCATCGACAGCACGATAGGCGGCCAGCATATTGTCTTCGGTCACTGGCAACTCTTGGGTCAGTAACCACTGCGCTAAATGCAAATCCAGCTCAATCGCCAAAATCGCCGCTTGAATGCCCATACTGCCAGCCTCAAGTGCCGACTCTTTTGCCAAGCGCTCAAGCTTTTGCGCTTTAGGTAAAATGCGCTCCAACTGTTTGGCCAGTAGCTTAAACTCATCGCCGCCGTATAGCTGGGTCAAAAAATACTCAGCCATCAGTTGGTTTTTGGGCTGAGAAAACAGCTCATGGTGCGTGTGTTTGATGCGCGTTTGTTGCCATGACTGTACGTCTTTTAGTTTATTGTTCAGGGCATCGTCTTGATGGTAGGGCAGCGCCCAAAAGCGGGTCAAGTGTTGTTGTAAGTTGGCTAAAGCGGCCATGGCAATCAATCCTATAAAATCAATAATATTATCAAAGTGCTGATAAATGGCGTGGTGTTACCTGTCTGTCAATGACATATTTTAATGGTTTTGTGCGCAAAATAATTTTTAAAACGCTATAAATATTTTAAAAACCGTATAAAAATACCGTCATTATAACGACAATGTCAGAAAGACAAGGTCAAGATGCAGTACGGTCAATTCGCTATAAAATCGATACGCTCATATCAACGTGCAACTTGTTATGAAGCGGCTTTATAGCCATGTATCTGAATAGCCATGTATCTGATTTATTTAGACGCAGCTATATCTTACGTATCTCTAAATGACAACCTGTAGCAAACGGACGTATCGTAAAAAGTGTTCACCTTAAAAGAAAACAAAACAGAATACAAATGCCAAACTGTTACCCAAATGGTTACACAGCAACGTTATTTAGTCTATTGACTGAATGCTAGTATAAAAATGGCTCAAGATTTTGCAAGATTGATGCAAGGAATCAGCATTTGATGAGCTTATAAAAAGCCAACTAGGACGGAGGATGCGATGTCAAAAAACAACCATGCCGCAGAGAAAAGTGCACAAGCTGGCCGCGCGCCATCTGATAAACAAGTCATCAGTCAGCGTCTCAAACCCAATCCGCTCAGCCAGTTTTCTATGGACAAAGATGCCCTGCGACTGGCATTGGTCACGGCGCAATACGCCCTGCGGGCAACGCGGCAACAAAGCCCGCCTACCCATGACAAAGCCACAGGACTGCTGGTACTGGTCAACGGGATGGAGCAAGCGGGTAAAGGCACCGCAGTCAAGCAGTTAAGAGGCTGGGTAGATCCGCGGCTACTAAAGGTCGAGGCGACCGTTGGCGATTGCCCACTGGATTATCAGCCGATTTGGCAAACGCATACCAAAGTGCTACCACGTCACGGTGACGTGATGGTGTATTTTGGGAATTGGTATGCTGACCTGCTGTACGACGTCATGCGTATGACCCGCGCAAAAGACACTGCCGAAATAGTCGCTGGGACAAAGAGTCAAAACAGACAAAACGATGAGCCATCATCTTTGATGTCTCGTATGACCACCAAGTGGCAAGACTATCTACAGCAGCAGCTGGCGAAACTAACTGCCTTTGAGCAGGATTTGGCGGCCAACCAAACGCGACTGCTTAAATGCTGGTTTCATGTCGATGTCGATACGTTGCAAAAACGCCTGACGGACAAAACAGCAGACCCACAGTTTTTGTATCAAATGGACTGGCACGACAGACAAGTAGTCGATACCTTCAATGAGGTGGCCACCGCGCTGCTTAGACAACAACCAGACTGGGTCATCATCGATGGGGAGGACAAGTCTGCTGCCGCCGATCATTTTTGTCATGAGGTGCTGCACGCCATGCAAGAAGCGCTGGCAAGTAGCAAGACGAGGGATGATACTAAGGCCAAGTCTCATCCAAGCACCTTCGTGCCAGTCGCCATTCCCAATCAGCTACAAGATATCACTAGCACAAAAATAGACAAGTCTGACTATAAAGAGGCGCTGGCGGCCAAGCAAGCGCGTTTGGCTGCGCTACTGCGTGCGCGCAACGGTCGGCATGTCGTCTTTGCTTTTGAAGGCATAGATGCCGCTGGCAAGGGCGGGGCGATCAAAAGGCTAGTAGCGCCGCTCGATCCGCGCGAGTATCAGATCTATAATATCGGGGCACCGATGCTTCATGAGCTGCAGCATCCTTATTTGTGGCGCTTTTGGCATAAACTGCCCAACGAGCACACTGACCGCATCAGTCGTATTGCTATCTTTGACCGGACTTGGTACGGGCGAGTGTTGGTTGAGCGTATCGAAGGCTTTGCTGACGCGGCGGCATGGCAGCGTGCCTATGATGAAATCAACCGTTTTGAGGCCGACTTAGCTGATGCAGGCACGCTGGTGATAAAATACTGGCTGGCCATCGACAAAAAAGAGCAGCTACAGCGCTTTGAGGCACGCCGGCAGACACCGCACAAGCAGTATAAGCTGACGGAGGATGATTGGCGCAATCGCGATAAGTGGGAGAGGTATGTACAGGCGGCCGCTGATATGCTGGCACGGACAGACACAGACAAGGCGCCATGGTGCATCATTGCCACCAACGAAAAGCGCCAAGCGCGCCTGCAAGTCTTGGATCATGCCATCGAACAACTATCGTCGCTATAGGCGTATGGCGTAAATAAGCGTATAATGGCGTAGGTAAACACGGTATCATCTGCCCTAACCATGAGCAGTTACAAAACTATAGGCAGTTACAAATCTTGTAATATCATCATGCATTATGTGCTTATATTGAATATAATAGGCGCGTAACGTTTCTTGCTACACCCAACAAAACGTAGCAAATAGAGTCTTGTGACCTGTATTGGTGCCTTTGGTAATACACCGACCATCACAGCTCTGACAACGCTTATCATAATTAGCAGTTATCAAGTACTAACATTATCATCACAAAAATCTAAGCCGCAAGATGCTGTAATCAGACGATTGAGCAATATCCCTTGCGGCTTTGTGACATGTTGCATTAAGGGTTTTACCTTCGGCACGCTTGTCTTTAATCGCATATAATTTCAATCAGCTTACGCAGGACGTATCAACGTATGGGTATTAGCAGCAGCTCTACAGGGCCCGCCAAATCAGTCGGCTCTATGAGAATAAATCTATTTTTTGCCATTTTACTGATTGCGATGACCGCCTACTTTTTATGGTGGGGTCTAGATTACACAATGCGTCAACAAACGACGCTATTTATTGTCGCCACCGCTTTTGGTGTCTTTATGGCATTTAATATCGGTGGTAACGATGTTGCCAACTCCTTTGGCACCTCGGTGGGCGCAGGGACGTTGACTATCCCGCAAGCGCTCGGGGTCGCCGCGATATTTGAAGTATCCGGCGCAGTGCTGGCAGGCGGGGAAGTGACAGATACCATCCGCAAAGGCATCGTAGACTTAGATGGTCTGACCGTCACGCCCAACCAGTTTATTTACGTCATGCTCTCAGCTCTGGTTGCGGCCGCATTCTGGCTGTTGTTTGCCACGCGCAAAGGCCTGCCAGTATCGACCACGCACTCTATCATCGGCGGGGTGGTTGGTAGCTCTATCGTGTTGGGCTTTGATTTGGGTGGCAGCGCGACGGCACTCTCGACAGTCGATTGGGGCACGGTTGGCACCATTGCCATCTCATGGGTGTTATCGCCTCTATTGGGTGGTATCTTGGCCTATATATTGTACGGTCAAATCAAGAAAAACATCATCGAGTATAACGATAGAACCGAGGCTCATATTGGTGAATTAAAAGCCAGTAAAAAAGTCTTAAAACAAAATCATAAAGAGTATCTGGAGCGTCTGACCGAGTCGGAGCAGCTGGCTTATACCTCAGCGATGCTGCGCGATCAAGAAATCTACAAAGATGATGATTGTGTCGTCGAAGATTTAGAAACGGACTATTACAAAAAGCTGTATGAGATCGAAAATGAGCGTAGCAGTCTAGATACGCTAAAAGCACTCAAGCAATGGGTGCCGATGATTGCTGCGCTTGGCGGCGCGATTATGACGTCTTTGGTGGTGTTTAAAGGTCTTAAAAACGTCAATAATAGCCTGACGACGCTACAAGGTTTTTTGATCATGGGTATGATTGCTGCCTTGGTCTGGTTGGCCACCTTTATCTACACCAAAAGTATCCGCGGTAAACATAAAGAGGATTTGACCAAAGCGACCTTTATTATGTTTAGCTGGATGCAAGTATTTACGGCCTCCGCTTTTGCCTTTAGTCATGGCTCAAACGACATTGCCAACGCCGTCGGCCCGTTTGCGGCCATTATGGATGTCATCCGCACCAATGAGATTGCCTCACAAGCGGCAGTGCCACCAGCGGTGATGTTGACGTTTGGGGTGGCGCTGATCGTCGGTCTTTGGTTTATTGGTAAAGAAGTTATTCAAACTGTCGGTACCAATTTGGCAAAAATGCATCCCGCTTCTGGCTTTTCAGCAGAGTTGGCCGCCGCTGCCGTCGTGATGGGTGCCTCGACCATGGGCTTGCCAGTATCGAGTACGCATACGTTGGTCGGTGCGGTATTGGGGATTGGTATTGTCAACAGAGACACCAACTGGGCGCTGATGAAGCCAATTGGTCTGGCGTGGGTTGTCACTTTGCCAGCTGCCGCTACGATGTCTGCGATAAGCTATGTGGTTCTAAAAAATATCTTTTAACCAACAAAAGCGGCAACCATCATGCAAAGATACGCTTGCAGATAGGTGGCCAGTGTTGTACACGAGCACACTCTCATAAAAAACGCTTATCAGCCTAATGCCGATAAGCGTTTTTTTATAAATGTAGAACCTATCCTATCTTAGCGCTCAGTCACAGACAGTGGATGGGACTAATCCGTACCAAACTGCTGACGCTTTTTGGCGAAAAAGCGATCCAAGCGATCCATGGCGTTTTCTAGATCATGGATATTGGGCAAAAACACCAAGCGGAAGTGGTCAGGTTTGTCCCAGTTAAACCCGGTGCCTTGTACCATCAGGACATTTTCTTCTACCAGTAGATCCATCATAAAGGCCATGTCGTCTTCGATAGGGTAAACCTCAGGGTCCATTTTGGGAAAACAATAAAACGCGCCCTGCGGCATGGTGCAAGAAATACCTTTAATGGCGTTGAGGCGAGTGACGGCCATTTCACGCTGCTTATACAAGCGCCCCGTCTTTGAGGTCAGCTCTTTCATGCTCTGGTAGCCGCCCATCGCCGTTTGAATCGCGTACTGGCCTTGGACGTTGGAGCACAAACGCATGGACGCCAGCATATCTAAGCCTTCGATAAAGTCGGCGGCGTGCTGCTTTTGCCCTGAAACCAGCATCCAGCCGGCACGAAAGCCTGCGATACGGTGCGACTTTGAGAGACCATTATAGGAGAGTACCAGCACGTCATCCGTCAAGGTGCTCATCGGTGTATGCACGGTATCATCATACAGAATACGATCATAAATCTCATCAGCCATGATGATCAGATTATGCGCTTTGGCCACTTCAATAATCTGTCGTAGCAGCTCGTCGCTGTAGAGCGCCCCTGTGGGGTTGTTGGGGTTGATCACGACGATGCCTTTGGTTTTGGGCGTGATTTTAGATTTGATGTCTTCGATATCTGGGTGCCAGTTATCGTCTTCATTACAGCGATAATGGACAGCGGTGCCACCAGCCAGATTTGCCGCGGCCGTCCACAGTGGATAGTCTGGCATCGGAATCAGTACTTCATCTCCATCATTCATCAGCGCCTGCATGGTCATCACAATCAGCTCAGACACGCCGTTGCCCAGATAGACGTCGCGCACATCGACGGCAGAGAGCAGCCCCTTTGATTGATAATAGTGCAGCACGGCCTTTCGCGCCGAAAAAATCCCTTGCGAGTCTGAGTAACCAGTCGCCTCTGGCAGGTTCATTGATACGTCGCGCAAAATCTCATGCGGAGCCTCTAAACCGAAGGGCGCAGGGTTGCCAACGTTGAGCTTCAAAATACGTTTGCCTTCTGCTTCCATTTTATTGGCAGTCTGAAGTAGGGGGCCACGAATGTCGTAGCAGACGTTTTGTAATTTGTCAGACTTTTTTATTGTATTCATAAAGGGATCGCTTGTCTGGTTGGTTGGTGAAGGAGCTTGTGTCATGGCTGCATCAGCTTGGCTGATTGGTTTTTGGGATTGACTGATATGCTCGTCTAACACGCGATATTGGCCACCGGATTGAGCTATCGCTAGCTCAGGGGCGCTGTTAGGGCGGGGCAGCTCTGTATCGGCTGCACTCTCACCGCGCAGCAAATACCCTTCGCTACAGCCCAAAATACGTGCCAATGTCGGCAGCTTGGATGAGACGATACCGTTGGTGCCACGCTCCCAGTTAGAGATAGCGCCGCGACTGACCTTAGCGCCAGCGGCAGTCATCGCTTGGGCTAGCTGCTCGGCGGTCAGCCCTTTATCACGGCGCAGCTGCACCAGTCGCTCAGCCTGAGTGCTCTTTTTATTGTTATCAGCCATTACATTTAAGCCTATATATATGTGGTAGTGCGAGTCTTACGCATCAATAAATCTGTGATTGCGGCGCATAAATGTTTAACGCCAATGCAAGATATTATTGCATTTTATCTATCAATGCAAGCCGTATCTATTGGCTTATTTTACAATGCAAGAATAACTTGCAAAATATATCTTTAAGCGGTGCCCTGAGTATATCTGTAGCTTTTGCCAAGCTATCCGGTTTTTAAAGCATGACCAATTCGCCTAACCAATTTGACTATATAAGACGCTCATAAATTGCCAAAGGGAGAAGCGCTGCTTTCTTATCATTTTTATTACAGTGCTCATCAGACTTGAGAGGTAGAATGATATTGTTGTAGTAGACACCTTGAATAATGCTGGTTGTATCAACAAATACACAGCATCGTTGTTATTATCATGGGCTTAACTGGCTCTGTATTTCGGTAGTTTTATAGCGAGATGATGTTGTAGCGAGATAATGTTATAGCGATTAACCACAAAAAATCAGACAAAACCGATAAATAAGGATAAACCATGCAAGACAACCAACTTAGCAAAGAAGAAATCAGTCAATTGACCGACGCTGACTGGCGCGAGCGTTTGAGTAGCGAAGAGTATCATGTGATGCGCGAAAAAGGCACGGAGCGTCCGTTTACTGGCGTCTATAATGATGTCAATGACGAAGGTATCTACCGCTGTAAAGGCTGCGGTGCAAAGCTATTCGATGCTGACAATAAGTTTGATGCAGGCTGCGGCTGGCCAAGCTTTGATCAAGGTATCGACAATGCCGCTATCGATGAGCATGAAGACAACTCATTAGGTATGCGCCGTACCGAGGTGACCTGTAGTAACTGCGGCGCGCACTTGGGTCATGTGTTCCCTGATGGACCGCGTGAGACGACAGGTATGCGCTACTGTATCAACTCGGTCTCTATTGATTTGGATAAATCTGCAAAGTAACCTGCTTGTATGATTTTACCGCAGAGCGTATGAATGGCATCGCGCACGCATTTTTTTGATTATAAAAAAGTCTTGCTGGTCGTCAATGCGGCCAGCAAGTGCCGATTTACCCCGCAGTTTGAAGGGCTAGAGGGGTTGTGTCCGCAGTATAAAGGTCAGGTTTTTCATAGATATAGTCGATTCTCAATAAAACAGATATATTATATGTCAACGTGGAACTGGTATAAATTTTCCTTGCGTGCTGTGCCTGCGCCGACAGAGGCTGCGTAAAATTTATCCCAGTCCCACTGTATC
>NZ_JAGBKN010000011.1:0-94250 GCF_017498075.1 Psychrobacter halodurans | reverse complement strand
AAATCGATGCGCTCATATGAACGGGCAACTGGTATAAATTTTCCTTGCTTGCTGTGTCTACGCTGACAGATGCTGCGCAAAATTCATACCAGCTGCACTGTATCGGTTTTAAAGTGAGTTAACTATATAAAAAGTCAATAATAACTCGGCGCGCCTGCTCATCAGCAACAACCCTTTCGATATAGCAGTAGCACGACTGATCAGCCGCATTGACTATTGGCGCGCAGGCTTGTGATATCGTATGATTATCGCGTTGTTTGCTTTTTTTTGCCGCAGTAGACGTGTAAACTACCCCATACGTTTTTGTTGGACATCCCACTTGCTATGAAAGCCTTATTAGACTTTATTCCTTTAATTGCCTTTTTTATCGCTGCTCGTTACAGTGGTATCTTGGCGGCGGCGGGTGCACTACTGATCGCCACCATCGTCGTTTATGCCATTCACTTCATTCGGCAAAAAGGCAAATTTGATAAACAGCAATGGGTCGTTTTGTTATTGACCATTTTGTTCTGTGGTGGCACGTTATTGCTGCGTGATGATGTCTATCTACGCTGGAAGTCACCAATCATCAACGGCATCTTTGCCTTGACGCTGATTGTCAGTGCCGCGATCAATAAACCCTTGATGCAGCTGGCCATGAAAGATGTCTTTTCACTGACGATGAGCGGCTGGAAAAAACTGACTGTCGCGTGGGGGTTGTTTTTTGCCTTTATGGGCATCTTGCATTATATCACAGCGTTTATGATGTCAGATGAAGCCTGGATCAACTTTAAAACTTATGGCTGGATTCCAATTATGTTGGTGTTTGTCGTCGCTCAGTTTGCAGTACTAAAAAAGCATCTCAATCCAGCATTGACGGATAAGTCGGCAAAGTAGCAAAGTCGCGCGCGTTATTATTTCTATGATTTTATAATAATTTGCAGCGCCAGCTAAATGCCAATCGCGACCATCATGATGCCATCTTGGCACATTTGTATCGATACTCGCGATTTTTTATCAGCTTATGTGGTTAGGGCTTGTTGAACATTCACCCCTTTTATTTACTGTTTATTTTATGAGGAAGTCTCATGTCCTTATTTGCCATCATCGGTCATGACGTAGCCGATAGCCGCGCGCAGCGTCAACTCACCCGCGCTGAGCACGTCGCCCGTCTGCAGGCACTCGACCAAGAAAACCGCCTAATTATCGCAGGCCCCACCCCTATCGAACACGGTTTGGAGGCAATGTCAGGTAGCCTAATCATCGCTGACTTTGACTCTATCGAGGCGGCGCAGGCGTGGGCAAACGACGAGCCCTACCTACGTGATGGCGTCTATAGCCATGTCGATATCAGACCTTTTATTCATACGTTGCCAAAATCTGGTAACGGCGCTGCACAAGTGACCAAACCGTGAGCCGATACCCCTCTGTAATAAATACGCTTGGCCCTACGTCTGCGCTTGCTAGAGTGTTGTTGGTCATGGCGCTGGCCGCGCAGTCTGCTTATGCAGCACCGAGCGTCACCGATACGGCTGCCAGCACTGCCGCCCCTTTGGTAGAGCAAGCCGCAGCAGGTGCAGCGGGTACCAACGCCAGCCTTGATATCAATAACTCCTTGGCCGCGCAGTTGCAGCCGTCCAGTCAAGCGCTCTCCGATGCCAATCAGCAGCTCCTTAGCCGCAATGCCCAATTGCAGCGGCAAGTGAATGACTTACAAACCCAAGTCAATGTCTTGATATATGAGAGTAAGGGCCAGTTGTTTTTATATGGCGCTTTTACGGTTTTGATCAGCTTGCTTGTGGGTATTTTTATCTCGTGGCTTGTGTTTGTCCGCCGTGAGCGCTGGTAGTTTTATTTATCGTCTTTTTGCTTTGTCTGATGTGACCATTTATGTCTAACGCCGCCCCAAAAAACAGCCGTACATCTGCCTCCTTGCCAGATAAACAGCCAAATAGCCAGCCAGATACGCAGTCGTCAAACAGTCACTCACCACAGCCTTCTGCCATCCGCCCTGCCAAGATTGACTGGCAAATGGATGATACGGGTAATAAAGTGCCGGTATCTGGTGAGTTTGGTGATGTGTATTTTTCCCATGCCGATGGTCTCGCAGAGTCGCGTTATGTGTTTTTGGCGCACAATCAACTCGCCGAGCGCTTGGCAAACCTTGCGCCAATGCAATGCTTTAGCATCGCAGAGCTGGGGCTTGGCACAGGGCTAAATTTATTGGCAACGTGGCAGCTCTGGCGTGCGCTGCGTGACATGCATCCGCACTTAGCCACAGCGAAGCTGCATTTTATTACCACAGAAAAATTCCCGATACCGCTCACTGATCTCACTCAAATTTTAGCCTTATGGGCACAGCGTGCGCCTGAGCTGGCCGAGCTGATTGAGCAGTTTTTGGCCGCCTATCCGCCGCTCATCGCAGGCTGTCATCGCTTGCGTTTTTTTGATGACAACTTAACGGTCGATATATGGTTGGGCGATGCCGCTGACAGCTTGACGAAATTGGCATCAGGGACGCACCTAACGCCAGCGCCTGCTATCGATGCTTGGTATCTGGACGGATTTGCGCCGTCTTGCAACAGCACCTTATGGGCTGAAAATATCTTTGCACAGATACAGCGGCTATCGTCTCCCAGCACGACCGCGGCTACTTATAGCTGCGCCGGTATCGTCAAACGCGCGCTAAAAGACTGCGGCTTTGAGATCAAAAAAGTCAAAGGCTTTGGCCGCAAGCGTGAGATGCTCACTGCCATCATGCCAGCGCCAGTAAGCGATGAGACGTATGAACACACTGATAATCGAGCGGCTGACCACCAAGCTATAGATAATGGCCATAGTATCGTCATTGGTGCTGGTATCTCAGGGCTGATGATGGCATGGACGCTGGCCAATCGCGGCATCCAGGTGACCTTGCTGGATAAAACGGCACCGTTGGCAGGGGCGTCAGGCAATCCGCGCGCCCTACTCGCGCCCAAAATGACGCCCATCCATCATGTCGACGAGCATCTGCATACTATCGGCTATCTCTATAGTAGCAGACTATATCGAACGCTCAATGACAAGGCTACGCAGCAGCAGCTAGCGCCAGTGCTTGAGCCGACAGGCGCGCTCGATTTGCTGATAAAAGCCAATATCGGCACCGAGCAGATTGCAGATTATCCAGATGAGATGGCCACCACGCTACCACATGCGCAGGCACAAAGCATCAGCGGACTAACCGCGCAAGACTTAACAGAAAACTTATATTTACCACAGTCCGGCTTGGTCAATCCGCACGCCTTAAAAGACATCATCCTGACGCACCCGCTCATCCGCTTTCAGCAAATAAACGTTTACGATATTAGCGAGACGGCGCAAACCGCTACGATTAAAGGTAATGATCAGGATGATAGTATCGTCTCTCTTGATGCCGATAACGTGGTGATTTGCGCCGCATTTGAGAGTCATAAGCTAGATCGGCGCATTTTTGATTGCCGAAAAATACGCGGTCAGCTCTCTTGGTTTACGCCGACCGCCGCCGAGCTTACAAACTTACCGAAAGTACCACTTAAATACAGCGGTTACTGCGCCCCCTTTACCGCGCACGCTGGCGATAACGAGTTGAACGATGTAGCAGAAGGTGCAATGCATTTATTGTTAGGGGCGAGTTTCGTGCGTAATGACACAAGCACCGATATTCGTGATGAAGAGCATCAGATTAGCCGTGACAAGCTCGTCACTGCCATTCCTGAGATGGCAGCAGTGATTCCAACAGATACCACTCTGTGGCGGGGACGTGCAGGCATTCGCACGCAAACGCCTGATTATCATCCAATGGTTGGGCTGTTGGTAGATAGTAAGCGGCTTTGGACAATGAGTGCAATGGGCGCAAAAGGCTATGCATTAGCCCCCATATGCGCTGAGGCCTTGGCAGATATGATGCTTGGCTCGTTTGCACCATTATCGGCAGCGATGCAAGCACGCCTATCGCCGAACCGTACACGCTTGCAAACGCCGCTTGCAGACTAGGGCGTGTCCTCATTTTAAAAACGGCGATAAAAATGAGATAAATTGCCGCCAAATAAGAAAGATAGCGCAGATAATATCGAGATATTCGTCAGCTATTTGACACCGCTTGGCCAGATTTAGCCACTTTTAGCCCATTTAGAGGGCTATCGATTGAATTGAGGACACGCCCTAGTTTAAAGAAAATACCATCACAAAAAAAACCACTATTTATTCTATAAGATACCGTTGGCGTGGTCGTGGATTGTTCCTATTGGTTTACTGTGCTTAAATATCGCTATCTTACTAGACAAGCAGCGCCTTATGACGACCCTAGCCCCTACATTGACGAGCTTTCTAAGAGCCATCCCTTCAAGTGCCATGTCTCAACATGCGCGGCGCCTTTATCTTTTGTTGCCTGCTGCCGTGCTCAGCCTGCAACTAGCAGCTTGTCAAGAAACGCCCGCGCCCACTGACGATACTCAAACTGAGATCCGTACCCAACCAGTAGCGACCACAAATACTGATACCGATCATGCTGGTAGCGATGAGGCACACACGGCGCACACTCAGATTGAGCCAATAACAGCAACCGACCATGACGTTAGCCTAACGGAATTAGAAAGCGATCTTGACGGTGCAGCGCCGGCTGCCTCCGATACACCCGATACACCCGATACGCCGCCTACCCCAAACCCAGAGCAAGCCATTAAAGGCGCGCAAATCACCGACGTGCGTTATATAAGCGCAGCTGGTGAGTCATTATCTGTCACTTTTGAGACCTCGGCGGCGGGCGTACTCAATGCCATTGTCACCTTGCCCAATAAATCAACGATGACCCTAAGCGGCCCAGAAGGCCAAGGCAATAACCCAACGTATCGCTCAAGCGATGGTGATGTTCAATTGGTCAGTCATGCAGGTGGCGGCAGTATCGACCTGATTAAAAACGATAAAGTCAAAAGCTTTGAAGCCATCAGCGCTGATGCTGAAGTCATCACTGAGTAAATTACCAACTGGCAACTTATTAAAAGTCAAATGCCTTAAGCCTCTTCAAAAGAATATTTTAAGCAATAAAAAAGGCGGCACACGTTACTATCGTGTGTCGCCTCTTTCATGACTGCTTATTTTTAGCCAAAACCCGTTGTCTTGCCAAATACCTCGACCAACCAACTCATAAGTGCCCACAGCCCCCACGCGATCATCGCGATGACGATAAGGCCGATGATGTCTGGGATATGCAGATACACCCAAGCCACAATAGGATTACGCCAAAAGCGACTTTGCTGCTGCTTGTCTTCTAATGATTGATGCAAAAACGGCCGATCCATATGCATGGTTTCGGTGATGCCATATTCATCATGTAGATGCTCATGGACGATGCCCAAGGTCTTGCGGCTGGGACGTATAAAGATATCCAGCAATGTGCCGATACCAGGGACGATACCGACCACCATATCGATCAGCGCCAGTCTCACTGCAGGCGTCATCTTATGTGCCGGTACGCCTAGCTGACGACCTAATATAAAGGCATAGCTGGTCAACGCCAGCCCCGCCAAATCCCCTGCCAGCGGAATGGTTGACAGCGCGGCATCAGCGCCCATGCCTTGCTTGGTAAATGGCACCCGCACCAATGAGTCCATAGTGTTGGCAAATTTGGCCAGTTTACGCTCGGTGGCGATGACCTGCGCGCGCGTCAGTCCATGTTCAGCAAGCTTGGCTTGATAATCGACGCTTGGGCCGTTGGGTTCTACCCGTTTTCTCGCTTTTGACTTTGGTAGCTTGTTGAATTTATCCATTAAAAGTCGTCCATAGACACGCAATTGCGATAAGTGCAAAGACATAGCGCCCGACCCAGATATTGGCCAAAAACGCCTGAAAACAAGGCATCGCATGACGCGTGGCACAAGCGCTGTTTTGCTTAGCAAACATCATCGCCACCAGCGCTAGGCCAAATACTGGCGTGATGCCAAGCGACGTCGGTGCAAAATAATGCCACATCACCACGCCCATAATGAGCAAAAATAGCATCTGTAGTAGCGAGATGATAACGACATCATAGCGGCCAAAGAGTATCGCCGTTGATTTAACCCCAATCTTTAAATCGTCCTCACGGTCCGCCATGGCATACTGGGTATCGTAAGCTACCGTCCAGCACATATAAGCGATAAACAACAGCCAACACCAGATATCAGGCGCGCCTTGTATCGCGACATACGCCATCGGTATCGCCCAGCCAAACGCGGCGGCCAAAAACACTTGCGGCAAATGGGTATAGCGCTTCATAAAGGGGTAAATAAAGGCCAATATGACCGCCCCTAACGACCAATAAAACACTGCAATAGGCAAAAAAAACAATAAACTGGCGCTGAGTAAGACGAGTATCACAAAAGCTGCGATGGCTTCTTTGGCAGACAGGCGACCATCTGCTAATGGTCGGCCTTTGGTACGAGACACATGACCGTCGACCTTACGATCGGCAAAGTCGTTAATCGCACAGCCTGCCGCCCGCATAAAAATCGCCCCGAGCGCAAATAATACAAATACTTTTAGGCTGGGCAAACCTGCTATCGCCCCTTGCTGCTGCGCCTCACCCATCGCCGCCAGCATCACGCCCCACAGCGTCGGCCAAAGTAGCAACTCTATACCGACTGGTTTATCAAAACGGGTCAACTGCAGGTAGGCATGTAGTTTGTCTGAAAATGTCATGGTATTTTAATTATCATCAATAAAAAGTTAGGTAATCAGCTTATATGCTCGGATAAGATTACTGGATCTGCTGCCATAATTTATTGGCTTCGATCAGCGACAACTCAGGATATTTTTTTCGCAGCGCTTTGATAGCAGCCACTTTATTATTTTGCGTTGTTTTAGCTTGATTATGCAGATAACTCAAATACTCTTGTGGACCTCTGAGTGCTTTAAGTGATGCTTCCAGCCGAAGCAGCCGAGTACGCAGTATGATATTTATCAATAATAACCCTGCTCCCATGATCCATATGACTAACGCTGACATTCCGGCTCCTATATCCATTAACTCTAAACACTCAAGCGGATTAATTGAGTCCATTCATCCTAATAATAAACGTCTATCACACAAAATAACCATCAAAGCGCACCGCTTCGTTATGCCAACTCTCATTGGGTGGTTGATTGGCAAGTGCTGAGGCAAGCTGTGGACGCTTTACCACCACGCGGCCTTGTTTGTCACTATCTCCAACGATAGCTTGCGCATGTTGTAGCAGTTGACGCTCTTCCTCCAGTGTCGGCGGGCTTGCCAACTGGTGCAAGGCTTGCATATGCTTGCCGACTTTTGCGCCTTTGCCGGTCTTGCTGTCTTGGTAGCTGTCTTCTGGAAACATCGGATCTAGATAGACCACATCGACGGCTTTAGTCGCACCTGTCATATCAGCTGGTAAGGTGGCAAAGTAGCTGAGCGCATCGGTATTGATGATGTGTAGACGGCTCATCAGCTTTTGCCAATTGCGCTGTGCGCTCATGCGCTGCTGCTCTACCAACAATAGCAATGCCATCAACGGCTGCTGCTCGAGCATGGTGACTTGTGCACCGGTGCTGGCCAATATCAAGCTGTCATGACCAAAGCCTGCGGTGGCATCGATAACGCGGCTGTCCGCTGTGACCTTCGCTGCTTGCAGCAATAGCTCAGATTTGCGCCCAGCGCTTACCACGCGGCGCTGCAATTTATCCCATTCTGGCGCCACGCTTAGCCCATCGCTTAGCCACGATAGCTTGTCTTTTTGATCCAATACTAAAACAGGTACGCTGGAGGTTTGGCTTAACTGCTGGCGACGTTTTTGAGTGAGCTTATCGTGCAATCGCTTAGTATTTAAGACAATGGGCAGCTGGTGCTGTACTATCAAGGCTTGCAAGCGCTCAATCTGTGCTTGCTGGCTATCGCTGATATAAAACAGGTGACAGTAACTTTGCACATTAGGAGGGTTAGCTGCTGGTCGCGGCGCGCTCATGACTATTTCTCTCTATTTATTGCTTGTATAACCACAAATCATCGCGCCCATTTAGCCTGCCATTTGATAGCCAAATAACCAAGACGCCAACAATACGATGACTCCAGTGATAATCCGTAGCCATGCAAAAATCGTAAAATCACGGCGACTGACCCATGCTACCAGCCAGCGAATACAAAGCAGCGCGACGATAAATGACACCACTGTGCCTACGCCCAATACCAGCCAGTCTTCGCGACTGCTCAATACATCACCGTGTTTGAGCAAGTCTAATAATGCAGCACCCACAATGACCGGAATCCCCAAAAAGAATGAAAACTCAGCCGAAGCCTTGCGCGAGACGCCAAGCCACAGCGCACCAATGATGGTCGCCCCTGAGCGAGAGGTTCCTGGAATGAGAGCCAGACATTGAAACAATCCTATCATCAGCGCTGTCTTTAGACTGACGTCTTCGGCCTCACATGCAATGACGGTCTTAGGGCGTTTTTCGACATAAAAAATCAGCAGACCACCGATGATAAGCATGATAGCGACTGTGATCGGATTAAACAGATAAGTCTTAATCTCATCGGCAAAAGTAAAGCCCACCAGCATCACCGGAATAGTGGCGACAATCAGACTCAGCCCCAGCTGCCGTGGGTTGCTCATGCCAGCGGCCTTGCCAGTCAGCAGACCCATAAACGCTTGCCAGAGCCGCCCCCAGTAGTCGTAAATGACCGCCAAAATCGCACCAAGCTGCACCACCACCACAAACAAATCAACTTTGTCTTTGCTCCAAAACCCCATGACATCGGCTGACAAAATCATATAGCCGGTACTAGAGATGGGCAAAAACTCAGTGATACCTTCAACGATACCCATGATGACAGCTTGAATTAGTAAAATGATATCCACGGTGGTATTCCTAAACCCAGATTGACAGGTGACTGAGTATAATTTTCGCGATGTTGTTATCGTCTATACGGCTAGCCGCAGTTAGGCCTTGCCTTGCTCTTTGAGGGTTTTCCATGCTTGGTTGCGCAGATACTTTGGTAGCGCATGTGCCGCATCGGTACCGCCAGTATGCATAAATTGGGCGATACCAATCTGCCCTATCACCACGGCGTCCGGCCAGACATCATCATGACACACCTGACCGTCTTGTGGTTTGAGTAATACTGAGCCATTACCAGCGATAGGTAAATTAAGCGTCGTCTGACTGTCATAATCGAGCAGCTGCTCTGTGCTTTCGTCATCAGCCGTCGACACTGGCTGCATAATGGCGGCTGTCTCTTCGGTCTGCTTTATCTTATAGTGACCAAAATATACTTGCTGCATCCGCGCATCAAGGGCGCTATAAACCTCTGTCACGCCATACTGCTGATACGCGCATTGGGCAATGGCCTGCAGGCTTGAGACACCAACGCAAGGCAGATCATGCGCCACAGACAACGCTTGCACCACGGCGGTATTGATACGTATGCCGCTAAACGCGCCAGGGCCACGGTTAAATATTAATGCGTGTATATCCGCAAGCTTTAGATTGGCCTCCAACAAGGCGGCATCAATCATCGGTAAGATTTGCTGGGTTTGCTGACGTTTGCCGCTCTCTGTATGAGCGGACAATACCTGTCCACTGGCATCTAAAACGGCGATCGAACACTGATCAAACACGGTATCCATTGCTAAAAACATCACAACCTCAATTTTGTCGCTCGGCACAAAACTTATGCCCTAATAAATCAGCGCCTATCATAGCATTTAGGATAGGCAAGTTTTATGAATTTCTACGTTTTTCATACTTTCTTTATCAGTACCAACCCACGCTTGGCAAATATAAAAGACCCCAAAGCCGTCACAGCTTTGAGGTCTTTTTGATGGTCGTTATACCTGCCGTATTCATAATACTGACGACCATACTGACGACCATGACCGCCAATCAAGGTTTAAAAGCGCGTTTTGAACTTTTTGGGCGCTTGGTTTTGTAGCTCTTGCATCTGCTTTTGCATCTCTTCGGTGCTCGGCATGTTGTTTGGATCCAGCCCCATTTGCTTTGCCATCTGTGCAGGGTTCACGTCTTTAGCGCCGCCTTTCTGACCACCGCCAAACAGTGGGCCGCCGCCAGATCCGCCGCCGCCCATCAAGCCTTGCATCGACTTCATCATTTTACTGATGCCTTCTGGCTTTGAGATCATTTTCATCATCTTTGCCATTTGTTTGTGCTGCTTTAGTAAGCGGTTGACGTCTTGAATCTCGCGCCCAGAGCCTGCGGCAATACGGCGCTTGCGGCTTGGGTTGATCTTATCTGGGTTTTTACGCTCAAATGGCGTCATAGAATTAATCAACGCCTCCATTTCACGTACTTTTTCTTCAGGTTTGGCATCCTCGACCGCTTTTTGCATGTCTGAGCCGCCCATACCTGGCATCTTATCCAAAAAGCCTGCCATGCCGCCCATGCTCTTCATTTGCTGAAATTGGGTCAACAGATCCTCAAGGTCAAAATCGCCGCCCTTTTGTATCTTTTTCGCCATTTTTTCGGCTTTATCACGGTCGATTTTTTGTTCGACTTCTTCGACCAGACTCAGTACGTCACCCATACCGAGGATACGCTGGGCGATACGCTCAGGATGAAAGAGTTCTAAGGCGTCCAGCTTTTCGCCGCGACCCAAAAACTTAATCGGCTTGCCTGTGATGGCACGTACAGACAACGCCGCACCGCCGCGCGCATCACCATCGGTCTTGGTGAGGATCACGCCTGTTAGCGGTAGCGCATCATTAAAGGCTTTGGCAGTGTTGGCGGCATCTTGACCTGTCATTGCATCGACGACAAACAACGTCTCAGACGGATTGACCGCAGCCGTTAATGCCTTGATCTCATCCATCATGGTGTCGTCAATGTGCAAACGACCCGCGGTATCGATAATCAAGATATCTTGGTATTGGATTTTGGCTTCTTCGATAGCGCGGCGGGCGATATCTATCGGGTTTTCATCCGTGCTTGAGTTGACAAACTTGGCATTGACCTGACCGGCCACCTGCTCAAGCTGCTTAATCGCGGCTGGACGATAGACGTCCGCTGAGACCAGCATGACTTTTTTCTTTTGCCGCTCTTGTAAGTACTTGGCAAGCTTACCTGCCGTGGTGGTTTTACCCGCCCCTTGTAGGCCTGCTAATAGATAGACAACCGGCGGTTTGCCCGTCATCTCAAGCGTTTGGTTGGCACTGCCCATCATTTCGGTTAGCTCGTCATGGACGATTTTGACAAAGGCTTGGCCAGGTGCCAACTCTTTGAGCACCTCTGCCCCTAGCGCCTGCTCTTTGACACGTTTGACAAAGTCTCGGGTGACAGGTAGCGCCACGTCAGCCTCTAGTAATGCCATACGCACTTCGCGCAGCGTGTCTTTGATATTGTCTTCAGTCAGTTGTCCAGATCCTACGATATTACGTAGGCTCGACGATAAGCGTTCTGTTAAGGTATCAAACATAAATAACTCTCAGTTAAAATAATACAGTTAAAATAGTTGTTCGTTAAATCAGCGCTTAGTAAACCAGTTAACCGATTTATCAATAATATCAGGGTGTCTGAACATATTAAGGGGCGCTCTTAGCACAAGCCCTTATGAGATGGCCACAAAAAAACAGCAGATAATCCTTACTATACCATTAAGACGATACGGTACTTATGGTCGTTTTGCAGAGGTTTAAACCCTCTTGCTGCGGATAATGCGGCCACCAAGCATTTATCAAGAATAAGTAAGATGGTACTCAATTGCCACCCATTTTATGATAAATTGGAGGATTATTCTAATCATTCCGATAATACCACTTTGGTGATACATTGAGCGGTCATGTTGCGCTCAGTATGAGATGAGGTTTTATATCTGTGCACTTTGCATTCTTACTTGCTAGCCTGACTTATATAGCGGTCAGCGTTTACATCGGTTGGGCGCTGATTGCTGATAAACCTATCTACAAAGGCCGCAGTCTAGGCTTATTGCTGCTCGGGATGGCCGCGCATGCCGCGCTACTTTATCCATCTGTGGTGACGTTGTATGGCCTAAATTTTAATTTGTTTAACGTCATCAGCCTGATCAGCTTATTTTTCTTGTGTTTTTATGTGCTGTTTAGCCTGTATCGCCCGATTGTCAGTCTCGGCATTTTGGCGGCACCGACCGCGCTGGCAGGCATGACCATCGGCTATGTCGGCCGTGCCCCCTATCAGCCCATTACCGATATCAGCCTCGGGCTTGAGACCCACATTTTACTGTCGCTGGCGGCCTATTGTGTGCTCTTGATGGCGGCGGTGCAGGCGCTGTTTTTACGGCTACAAATCCGCGAGCTTAAGCACAAAACCATCCACCGATTTTGGGTCAATAAGCTGCCATCTCTACAAAGTATGGAGAGCTTGTTGTTTGATATGCTCTTAGTTGGTTTTGTCTTGCTTAGTATCGCACTGGGGATTGGCTTTATTTACGTACAGGACTTGATGGCGCAGCATATCGTCCACAAAACCGTGTTTAGCCTGCTGTCTTGGTTGTTATTTGGTGGCTTATTATTCGGTCATTGGCGCGCAGGCTGGCGCGGCAAACGTGCGGCCAATATCACCATTTATGCTTTTATCCTGCTGGCCATCGGTTTTGTTGGTAGCAAGTTTGTATTAGAGATGCTGCTATAATTGGTATTTTCAAGCAGCAAACATAAAAAGGCCGCCAGTCATGATAGAAGATGACTGGCGGCCTTTTTACTAACTTACAGTGATTTCAGCACTATTTGATTACATACCTTAATTAAACACCACGGTTTTATTACCCGCCACAATCACGCGGTTTTGTACATGCCAGTTGACTGCACGTGCCAAGACATTGCGCTCGATATCACGGCCAATAGCGCGCAGCTCCGCCACGCCCTGACGATGGGTGACGCGGTGTACGTCTTGCTCGATGATAGGTCCTTGATCGAGCTCGGCGGTGACATAGTGCGCTGTTGCGCCGATAAGTTTGACACCTTTGTCATAAGCCTGACGATAAGGGTCGGCACCGACAAACGCTGGCAAAAATGAGTGATGGATATTAATCACCTGCATCGGCCAGCGTTTGACAAAATCGGACGACAATATCTGCATATAACGCGCCAATACCAATAAGTCATTGCCTGCCATCAGCGTATGAATCTGCTCTTCAGCATCTGCTTTGTTGTCCTTCGTCACCGGTACATGATGAAAAGTGATGCCAAAGTTTTCTACCGCTTGGCGCAGGTCTGGATGATTGCTGACCACACAAGTAATATCACAATCGAGCAAGCCGCGCTGATGACGCCATAACAAGTCCAATAACGCATGATCGAACTTTGACACCAAAATACCGACCTTGGTTTTGATGGCATTGTTGTGTAGCCGCCACGTCATGTTGTGGCGCTTAGCAACCGTATGCGCAAAACTGGCCTCAAAGTTATCCATAATTTCGCCCAAGCCTGCCAAAGCAAACTCTAAACGCATAAAGTACTGCCCGCCCTCATGCGCGGTGGAATACTGATCCAAGGTAATGATGTTCGCGCCATAGCGATGGATAAACTCAGATACCGCTTGGACGATGCCCGCTTGGTCGCGGCACTTAATGAGTAGCGTCGCCGTATCGATAGCCGCTGTCGTTTGCGAAGATTTTGCTGATGTACTTGGCAATGACACAGCTGGCGATGACACAGCTGCATTGTTGCTCGAGGTGGTGTTACTTGGTGTTGTTTTACTTAGCATAATGCGCCCAATTCAAAAAACAAAGCTGTCAGCTTTACATGCTCATGCTGATAGCAAAAATCTAATAAAAGTATAGGAAACCGACTATTCTAATCGTTTTTGCAAAACTTTGCTGATTGAGTTGGTTGTATTTGGTTATTAAGATTTTAAATGCAAAAACCCCCAACGCAGGGTTGGGGGTTTTGTAAAGCGTAACCTCAAAGATATAATATTTTTAGTTAACTTTTAATACTCTAGAAAAACCAAACCCATTATTACTTACATTAATAGTTGAACCAAGCTCAAATGCTTTATTAAAGTCTATAATATAAGTATTAAAGCCTGTACTTGGAGTATTGGCCGTACCCTGACCTTCAATAGTCACATTATAGTCTGGTGAGTAAGGCGACAAAGTTACTCTAGTATTTGATGTGTTTTCATTAATAGTGACACTCATACTATTGGTACAGGTCGCACCACCATGACCGAAGGGGCTAGTATTATCAAGCCAAGGCGTTATCAGAGTTGACCCATTTATGACCAAATCATTTACTGATGTAGGAAGCTGATAATTGATACTTTGTACGTTTTCACTACCATTCAAGAGAGTTGTGACATCAAAACGTACTTTTACCCAGTTAGAATAACGTAGTGGATAACGGATTTCGAAATCAGCACGACCTTCTGCGTTTGTCATAAACGTATAATTATCATCTGCAAGCTGCCCATTGACTAAAATAGCCACAGGGTTAATCGCTTCTAGCGTGCCATTATTGTTTTTATCTTCATTTAAAGTCGAATCACTATCTAAAGTATAGTTGTAATTAGCATCTTCAGTAGGATACCAAACAGATTTTAGTGGTACTGGCATTTTTTCGGAGAACACTTTCGGTTCTGGTGTAGTAGTCTTTATCACATTGCCGAACTCGTCAAGCTCATCAATATCAGCAGCTTGATAAGTAGTTGTACTATCTAATAAACAATATATACCTTGAGCATACTCAGTGGCATAAGACTTAATCGATACTGCTTGATTCGGGACAGCACGTCCTGAGCCATCCATAACCGATATCGAACCACGTACCGTATAGTAAATATCATCAGAAGATAACTTATTAGAGAGTGCTAAAGTAGTATATACCGCTTCTTCTGATACAGTAATAGTTGTCGTTTTAGCAGGAATATTAAACTTATCATCGAGTAGTCGAGCATTGATAACTACCTTATTAATAGGAGTACTGGCATTGGCTGTATAGACAACACGCGCCTCACCTCTACTATTCGTCACCGCTGTTGCAGCCGATAATCGACCTGCTGATGAGTCCGCCGAACGACTAAAGACTACCGTCTGACCTTCTACAGGTACATCGTTTTTATCTTTGACTGTCGCTACCACTTCGGTGCTGCCACCAGGAGTGATAACCGACTTCACTGCTTGAAATAGTAATTTATCAGGCGTTGTAGCACGGAAACGGGTATCAACTGTGGTTTGATACTTAGGCTGACCATTAACATTTTCACCGAGTACAGTTGCTTGTAGTACAGTAATACCAGCAAGCTCTGACGTTAAGGTAACAGGTATCGTAATAATATTGCCACTTATGTCATTGGCAGTAATAGTTTTGGTAACGATGACATTATTGCTAACAGCACTACCACTAGCAAACGTACCTAGTGTGGTTTGCACCTCGACTTGCTTACCAATTAACTCCGCTGCTTGAGCAGCTGTATCTCGACGGATTTGAACCTTAACGGTATGGGCTTTATTGACATCGTAGACATTTGTAATATCGATAAAGCTGATACCTGCCTGTGAGACTTTAACCAAATCGATACTGCTAATACTTCGCTGAATATTGATACGATCCTCACCAATAGCACGAGCAAATACACGTAAGTTACCATTGCTATCAAAGGTCAAATCAGCTTCGTTAATAGTAAATACTGCTTGACCATCTACATTGCTAACAGCAGTCGCACTAGAGTGGATAACATCACCGTTCGCATTAACTAGCTCCATACCAGCATTGGCAATAGCACGTCCTGCACTATCCACTAATGTGGTTGTAATAGTAGTAGAAGCATCATCTTTTAAATTGGCTTCTGTAGCTGTAAGGGCAACCTCTGTACCGATAGCTGATAAGCTTACGGACTTCTCTTCACGTACTTGCATACTGACTTTGCCATCTTCATCGTATTGTGGCGTTACGATTTTAGCGTGAACCACCACGTCATGGTTCAAACGTGAGTTGATAGAGTTGGCTGCTAAGATAACACCGACGTCAACCTGACCATTAGCATTAGTAGTTACCATGCTTGGTGTAGTTAAAGCGGCACCACTAGCTTCTAAGTTTTCAATACTTAACTGTACAGGCACCCCTGCTAAGACACCGCCTTTGCTGTCGGTCACACGGAAGGTAGCATTGGTCTGATCGCCTCCTGTGTTTAATGTAGATTTATCAGAGGACGCTATAATCTGATAATTATCAATCGTTGCTGTATCTACTGCCACAATATAGTTTTGTGTCAACTTAGTGTTTTCGGCTGTAATAGTACTAGCTGTAAGCTTAATTCCTGCTTCAAGTACTGCTTGGTTGACGCCGTCATTATTTTCTAACTTAAGATCAAAGGTTGCTACACCATCGCCATTCGTTACAGCCGTGTTACTGGTGATCATCACACCAGTTTGTAGAGGATTGTTAACATTTAAACGCACCTCACGATTGGCAATGCTGCCATCTTCATTTTCTAGACGTACAAACACTTTGAATGTATCGCCTTTAGTATTGACTACTTTATTTGCGCCCATGGTCAACGTTTCAGTCGTTGTAGTCGGAGCCATAGTACCCACTGAGCTTGCTTGCGTAACAATATTGCCATTAGCATCAGCAGCTGATAAGGCAATATTTATACTACTGCCAATGGCAGCTTTTTGTTCATCGGTTAAACTATTAGGAACGGCTATAGTGAATACCGCCTTACCTGAGTTATCAGTAGTCTGACTACCATTAGATACCAAGGTCACACCCTTACTAGCAACAGCAGCTGGCAGGGCTAAAAATACTTTTTGATCTACAGCAATATTGCCTTTCTTATCTTTTGCGATGACCTCAACTTGTGTTTCACCACCATTTAGGTTTAACTTATTTGATGCGTTCACCAATAAAGAAATGGCCGCTGTCATAGACTGGATTTTGATTTTGACCTGTTGTTGTTTACCCGTTAGTGTCTCTGTCAAGGTCGCCGTCAAAGCTTCTTTGTTAAGCGCCTCTTTTTCTGCATCTGTTAAATCATTTGACACTAAGATGTCAAAACCAACCAAGCCATTATCATCAGTATTAGCGTTTATGTTGGCTGAACCCTTGTGTCCATTTACAGTGAATAAACTTGCCAAAGCTTTATTGTCAAATACTAATTTAACTGGCTGATTGGCTATTTGAGTATCAGTTGACAGGTTGTTGAGTTGAGCTTGTATTGTTGCAATATCGCCTACATTATTAAGAATAAATCCTGGTTGATTATCAATATTATTGGTCGCATTTAAAACATTTAAACTCACGCTAGGCGTCGTAATTTTTACTGTTTTTATATCAGACTTATAAGTAATATTGTTTTCAACATAAGAGAGCTGATACTTAAACCCTGCGCTTTTTAAATCTGCTCGTTGTACAGCTGTCAAACCTTCTGGAACTTTTATAGCAAAGGTAGTCTCACCACTAAAATCTGTATTGGTTGTGCCCTGAGCTACTGTAATTCCGTACTCTTTAGCTTTTGCATCCAACTGGATGGTTACGGCTTTTGCTTCTACTGGTGTAGCATTGCTACCTTTAGTCATTAATTTAACGCCCACATTACCGCTGCCGCCTATCTCACTAATTGTAGGCGTTGTGATAGAAGAAAACTGAATACTGGTAGCTGGTCGCTCGACTTTAATATTTTGAATGATTTTAGACTGAGTTCCGTCCTGATCAGTTACGACAGCCGTATAACCAATGCCCGATTTAATAAGTTGATCGCGTTGTATTTGACTTAAGCTCTGACTAACCTCAATGGTAAACTCAGCAATACCACTGCTGTTTGTAGTTTTTTCATTACCTTGAATGGTAATACCAGTGTTCGAACCTTCATTGAGCACAAGCTTTACCATTCTGCCAGTTGCTGCGCTGCCATTTTTGCGCTTGGCCGCAACTTGTAATTTAAATTGCTCTTCTAAAATATTTACGGTAGTAGGAATACTTTTTGCCGTTAACACAATGTCACTTTGACCAATATCCGAACCAATAGCAATACGGTCACTACTTGCTGTCATACTAGCACCAGAGGCTTCAACTGCCCTCACACTCAACACAAAACCACTCGCTTTTTCTAATGCTGCTTTTTGCGCTTCACTTAGCCCCACAGGTACACGTACTACATAGCTAACAATTCCTTTATCATTAGTAGTTTGTTCAGCACTGCCATCAATAGTAAGTAGGCCTTTACTTGTCAAAGCAGCAGGCAGGCTTGCAGATACTAACTGCTGAGCGACTGCGCCACCATTTTTATCATTTACCCTAAAGCTGACAATAGCGCTACCACCCGAGCTCGATAGCTGTTTCTTATCACTGCCTTCAAAACTGACGACATTTTTGGCAACAGGAATTTCAACCGAGACCGCAAAATCATCAGACGTTACTGAATGGTTAGGCTCTGATAATGTTACTGTATAGCTGATACCGTTTTTCGCCAATTCTTTGCGCACAGAGTCCTTGAGTCCAGAGGCTACTGTTAAAGCCACCGTTACCTGGCCATTAGCGTTTAAGACCAATTCGTTGCTTTCCAAACTCACTCCATCAGGAGCATCATTGAGCTTAACCATAACCTTAGCATTCTTAATCTCTGTGGTTACATTACCGTTTTTTGGAGTAGCTTTAATCGTTAATTGCTGTTCATCACCGTAGGCGCTCAGTGGCTTTGATATCCCCATAACACTTAACTTGTAATCAGAAGCTGGTAGTGCCACAGGTAACTTACCGGTTTTTTGCTTGGTCGCGCCACTTTGCTCTTTGATACTAATGGCATAAACGATACCGTCATCTTTTAGCAATGCATCACGGTCAGCTTTCAATAGATTTTCTTCAATTTTTATATTGAAGGTTGCGATACCATCTGTGTTTGTAATTTTATTATTACCACCGATAATAGAGACGCCTTTGATACTATCAATACCGAGTCCAACTGTGACATTTTCAACACGGGCACCCTTACTGTTTTTAGCAACAACCGTCAATTGAGCATTATCACCATAAGGGTTTAAAGCATTCGTAGAGACTGAGCTTGTTGTTAAGACAGAAGAGATATCAAGCTTACTTTCAACAATTTGTGTCCCGCCACTACCTTTTTCATTGACAGCGACTTTGAGCTCTTGCGGCGCTACTGCTGTGCCATCTGCTCTCTTAGCAGTCGCAACTAAGGTAAAGCCGTTTTTTATTAAGGCACTTTTATCTGTTACTGCTTGTGGATTGAGCTTTAATGAATATATAGCATTACCATCTTGATCAGTAGTCTGAGTGCTCTGCCCTTCAATCGTAATACCGTTGTTTTTTGAATCTACTACTTGCAGCGTTACGGCTTTACCGACCATTGCACCACCAGAGCTGACTTCAGCAGCCTTAACAGCTACACTAAAAACGGTTGGCTCGTCAGACAATTCAACAATTTTATTAGGCAATACTGTTATCTTTTGCAAAAAGAAGTCTGGCTCGACATCCGGTACTTGCTCGCTACCGCCACCATTACCATTTTCACCACCTGTACCAGGCTGGACCCCTAAGTCAGGGGCAGGAGCAACAGAATCCACTGTGTCTCCATCACCACCGCCGCCACAACCTGCCAAAGCCAATGCGCACGTCAAAGAAGTGAGCTGAAAGAGTTTAGAAGAAAGAGGTAATGAACTATATGACATATTTGGAACTCCGCATCGGCAGTAATTTATTCGCGCAAATAAGCAAGATATCATTGTCTAGAATCATGACAGACTGATAATGATACATAGAATTACAGTAAGGTTGGTTGTATTAACAGATTGTATTAAATATATAACAGCAACTTTACTGACTTTTGTTATAACTTACAACTAAAAAATGAATCTTTACTATTAAATAATCAACAACATAGACGGCTCATTTCAGGGTATAATAGTTACCCTTTAGACCGACGATAATCATAAAAATATTTGAGTATTCATCTGTTTTATGGTATAAATGTCGGCTTTAAAATTTTCTGAATTGGTGGGTCTGTTATTTGCCTTTAGTAACAGTCATATCAGCTCAACCTTCATATAGTTTTGTTTGGTGCAAAGCTGCCGCTTGCTGTGTCCATGCCGCAAAAACGCGCAACTTGCCCAGACTGGTATGAGAATCCCTCATACCTCATAGATTAGGAGTTCGCCATGTCTCGAGTTTGCCAAGTGACTGGAAAGCGCCCTATGGTGGGTAATAATGTTTCGCACGCAAACAACAAAACCCGTCGTCGCTTTCTACCAAACCTTCACAACCATCGTTTTTGGGTAGAGTCAGAAAACCGTTTTGTACGTCTACGTGTGTCTACCAAAGGTATGCGCATCATCGACAAAGTTGGTATTGATAAAGTGTTAGCAGATTTGCGCGCACAAGGTCAAAAAGTTTAAGCCACGCGCTTATCACCACCATCTAAAGGAAAGCTATCATGAGAGATAAAATCAAATTAGTATCGACTGCTGGTACTGGCTATTATTACACCACGACCAAAAACAAGCGCACGATGCCTGGCAAAATGGAGATCAAAAAATATGATCCTAAAGTCCGCCAGCACGTGATCTTTAAAGAAGCAAAAATCAAATAATACGGCAATGCTGATTATTTGAATATAAAAAAGGGCTTATCGATTGATAAGCCCTTTTTTTTGTCTGTTTTATCTGCTACTTTTTTCTACTGTCACTCGCATGGCGCTTTGGCCGTAGGTTTTCAGCTGACTATCTGTCTATAGTACATCGGCTAGCTTAGTGCAGTACACCAGCCAACTAGCTATAATGCGCCGGCTCTTTGTCATAGACATGGGCGTGCCACTGGCTCATTTGTTTTTGCATGATCACCTGAATGGCAGCATGAATCATATGCTGACCTATCGCCTGCGTATCACTGCCGAGGATGTCTTTGAGCTTTTCAGAAAAATCAATGGTCATGAGCGGTGCTTCATTTTGCTCAGCATCACGTAATAGCAGTCGCCCATCATCGGCCTCTACCAGCTCAAGCGTGGTTTCTCTTCCAAATCCTGCGAATTGATCGCTATTCTCGTTATCTACTTCTATCTCATTATCGATATCGATGTCGTATGGCATTCATGTGTTCCTTATTGTCCCGTGATGAAGTACTGGCAAAATACGTCGCGTCTGGCCACGTGATTACGCTAAGTAATACGGGTAAAACTGTCTTATGCATACAATGGACGCTTTGGCCCTGAAATTCAAGGGCTGTCACGTAAGTCTTCTATTCTAGAGTCCGCTTTTGTGTCAAGTATTTGCGCTCGCACATGCGCCGATCAGCGCCAGTAGCGCAGTTTTGCTAAGGTAAATAAGAAAGCGACAAACATACCCAGATAATACATGAGCTTGAGCTCAAGCGATGGGTCACGGTATTTAAATGGCAAGGCAACAGTCGCTGTCGCCGTAGGAAATATCAGCAGCATCAGTAGCCAGTTTTCGATGACATTGAGCCAGCCTTGCAAGTCGGTGCCATGACGTAAGGATGACAGCCCAAGCAGCAGACAAGCCACTATCAGGATAATAAACAAACTGTTGGGTAAGTCTTTGGGAAAAATAAGATCGAAGATTTTATCAGAAGGTTTTGACATGCAAGCGTCCAGTCACGCCCAAACAGCGTGACGTATTTATGAATAAAAAGTAAGCAGTCACAAAAGGTTGAATTGCGCTCATACACACTAACCTGTCCTCATAACAGGGTATTTGATATGCACGATACGCAAAACCCTTTAGTTTATGCAGTATAGCGAGGCACATAACAACTTAACTATAAGTCCCCATCAGCCACAGCATGGCCACGCACGCGGTCAGCCAGCCAAGCGTTAAGGCATTGCGAGTTTCGATATGCATGCCTTTGACTTTGTTGAGCAGGCGCGAACCCAGCCAAAAAAACAGCGGGATGCCCAGCACAAAGGCTGGGACGATGACCGCTGCATGGCGCAGCACCGTCTCTACATCTTCACCGAGCATCAGCCGAAAGCCATAACCGGCTAAGCTGAGTACAAGCGCAAATACAGCAAGACCAATAGTAATACCTTTAGGCACCAAGCTGCGCTGTCGCGGCGCGTGGCTATTTACAGAATCAGGCGGCACTGATGTGTGTGGCGGTTTGTTTGTGTTCATATGTCACCTTTTTACTTTTGTAGGGCGCTCACGCTAACAGCAGCCGTGAGCCGTGCCCCATCTCAGCTATGCGCTCGCGTTGGCCAATGCCAGCTCTGCACGCATGGCGTCGATTGCAGCTTTATAATCTGGCTGATTAAATATCGCCGAGCCTGCGACAAACATATCAGCGCCCGCTTCAGCGATCGCACGGATATTGCTGGCCTTGACGCCGCCATCCACTTCAAGCCTGATATCACGGCCACTGGTGATGATGCGCTGACGCACCTCCCGCACCTTGCCCAGCGTACTGTCGATAAACGACTGACCGCCAAACCCTGGGTTGACACTCATTAGCAGGATTTGATCGACCTTATCCATCACGTAGTCCAAGTAGTGTAAAGGCGTTGCTGGGTTTAATACCAAACCGCACTCAGCGCCGCCATCTTTGATCAGCTGCAAAGAGCGGTCGATATGCGCGCTGGCTTCTGGATGGAAGGTAATGATGCTGGCCCCTGCGTCCAAAAACTGCTCAATCATACCATCGACAGGCGACACCATCAGATGCACATCGATAGGGGCATCGACGCCATAATCACGTAGCGCTTTACAGATCATGCTACCAAACGTTAAGTTGGGTACGTAGTGATTGTCCATGACATCAAAATGAATGACATCAGCACCAGCCTCTAATACCTTTTCGACCTCTTCACCAAGTCTGGCAAAGTCAGCCGATAAGATAGAAGGCGCAATAAGATAAGGCTTAGAAGGACTGCTCATAAATAAACTACCTGATTGATGATTGTATAAAAATAACAAGGCTAGAAATAACAAGGCTCAAAACCACAGCTAACGCGGCTTATATTGCGTTTTGCAATAAGCGCGTCCTACGCTAAAGGAGCGTTTGGCGTCATGTTTGGTAGCACGGCAGCTGACACGCCGACGCCATAGGCGAAAAGA
Organism: Psychrobacter halodurans; assembly: GCF_017498075.1. Lineage (NCBI taxonomy): Bacteria > Pseudomonadati > Pseudomonadota > Gammaproteobacteria > Moraxellales > Moraxellaceae > Psychrobacter > Psychrobacter halodurans. The sequence continues at coordinate 71,254 of NZ_JAGBKN010000011.1, read as the reverse complement.
CGATGGTTTTAGCGTGTGACGCATCAGCTTAATAACTGCTTTCTCATTTAGACCATAACCATGCTCTATCGCTGAAAATGGCGTCCTATCTTCCCACGCCATCTCTATCACGCGTGATATCTGCACCTCATCTAGTACACTCAGACTACTACCTGTATGCTGAGGACAGGGCTGCGGCTCAGTTGACGCCCGCTTACCATGTTGCTTGTTTTGTAAGGCGGCAATCATATCAGCGCGCATGATGGTAAGCGAGGATGAAGCGCAAGCGGCCTGCGATATAGCAGGCTTGGAAGTCATAATATCTTGATAACTTGCCATTATATTTTAACCTTAATAAACATAAGCAATCTACCGTACAGCACCTATATGAAAGCCTACGCGCAAAAAACAGCTCAGGACAAACAAGCCACTAGCCAAACTGCGCCATACGCCAATGATGCTCGATATGATCATTAATAAAAGTTTGGATAAAGTAATAGCTATGGTCATGGCCTGCTTGATAACGTAATGTTAAGGGCTGTTTGGCTTTTTCACAAGCGTCAAGCAACTTATTGGTCTGTAATTGGCCGTCTGCCAAAAAACTGTCCGCCGCGCCTTGATCGACCAAAATACTTGCATACTGCTGACCGACTTTTTCTATCGTGTTTGCCGCATCTGCTTGCTCCCACTGCGCTTTATCATCACCAAAGTACTCTGTAAAAGCAGCCTCGCCCCATGCCGACTCGCTGGCAGCGCATACTGGCGACAGCGCTGATACGCTGACAAACTTACTTGGGAATTTAAACCCCAATAGCAGTGCCCCATGACCACCCATTGAGTGTCCTGTCACACCGATGCTATCGATAGGAAACTCTGAGCGCAGTAAGTCATATAGCTCATCTACGATATAGCTTTGCATATTAAAATGCTCGGACCACGGTGCCTGCGCAGCATCGACATAGTAGCTGGCACCCTGCCCGACAAAATAACGCTCATCATTTGGCACATCCACCGACTCACTACTTCTCGGCGAGGTGTCTGGCGCGATAAATATCATCCCAAGCTCGCTGCATTTTTGTTGAAAATGCGCTTTGTGCGTGACGTTATCGGCATTACACGTCAAACCTGATAAATATAAAACAGCTGGACAGCGGCGACCTGCGAGCGCCTCATCTGGCAAGTAGATACTAAATGTCATCGCAGTCTTTGTCGCTGTCGACTGATGGCTATAATAGTGCTGCTCGCCATCAAAACAGCGATTGACACTAAGCTGCGTGAGCTGTGAGCTGGTAGAGAAGCTATGATGATAGGAGTTACTCATAAGTCAGATCCTTTTTATCTAAGATAAAATACTGGTCAAATATATGACGCTTAACGAGAGAATACATGGGCCATGCTGTCTTATATTGGTAAGATCAACGCATCCCATCAATAGCGGCGACCGCTGGACGGGCAGCGTTTTTAGGTGCGGCATCGATACCAGCCCCCTCTATAATGCGTGCCACTGGCGGCCGCGTTTTATCAAACAGCACTTGCTCAAAGGCTGGCAGCGCCGTCTCCATTAGACTACCGATGGCCATTTGCGGCTCAGAGGGCTCAAAGCCCATCAGGTTTTCGCGCTTACTAACCCGCCGCCTTGCGTCTTTAAAGGCCGCCGCAAAGCTGGTATTGCTACGTAAGCTCTCGGCAAAAAACGCCTGGCCAAAGTAAGTCATCTCAGCGGTGTTGGTACAACCAAACGACATCTTATCAGCGTCTGAGGCGGTAATCACCACCGTGGTCGGCGACGCCAGCTCGTCGATAAACGAGCCAGAATAACAGGCAGACACCACAATCACCCGCCAGCGAATACCAGAAGTATCCAGTGCCTCACGCAGCCATGCCGCGTCGAGGTTTTCCATAGCGAGTGGCGGGTTGGCCAATTGAATCAGGTCTTCGGTGCCGTGTGATGAGAGCGTCATAAACAGCACATCTTCATCGGTATTCATCTGCTGGCCAATTTTTTTTAGCCCGCGCAAGATACTGGTCTTGGTCGCCACCGGCTCATCTAGCCAGCTATAAGTATTATTAATCAAAGCAAGCGAGCGACCACTGGTGCCAAACCGTACATCAAACAGCTCACGGACTTTATTGATCTCCGAGCGAAATACATTTTGCTCAGAAAACCCCGCCACACCCATAAAATACCAGTCGGTTTTGCCCGTGATACCCGGATCGATACTGTTTAGAGCGTTTTCGAGTAAACGCGGCTGCTTATAGAGCGCCGCCTCCTCTAGCACAGGCTCGATAGGAATTTGTTTAAATATGGGCTGATCAGCGACGTTACGCTGCCAGATAGTCAAAAGCGCCACCGCACCGAGCAGCACAAGGATACGCTCCCACCACGGAATACGCAGACGCCGCGAAAATATCCAAAGCAGTGCCAGTGTCTGCCACAAAAAAAGCAGCAAAAATAAAATAGGTAAAAACGAATAACTCCAGTCAGGTAACCAGCCATGACTGCCCAAAAACTGTACCAAGCTTTGTAGCAGCGCCGATAAGGTATCCGCGACCAGCCATAGTACCACGGGCACAAACACCAAAGTTTGATTGCTCGCTCGCCGTGCCAAGATGATACCACTGAGCAAGATAATCATCGGCCAAATAAGATAGCTGACCAGTCCTTGCTCATTAAACACGCTGCCATTTTCGGCTGCCAGCCACGAAAACAGCACATTACTGCCCAGCGCCAATAGCGCAAAAACAGCAAACTGTATAAACGTAGGCTTGACCCAAGAAAACGCCCGCGTTGAGCCTACTAGCATCCATAAGGTTGCAATGATATTGGCCGCGAAATTGAGCGAAAAACGCTGAAGCGATACGGTTTTTAACGACGCAAGTGACAAAGACTTAGACCTCTAGCCAGTCGAGAGAAATAACGCAAATCAAGGATAGCACGCTTTACTGTCAGCGTTTTTTAATAGACCATTTTATATACTTTATCTAATGTTTGTACGGTGTACCGACAGCAATTTTATCCCTAATTGACGATAAAATAGGGTTAAAAATAAAAAACCCAGCCAAATAGCTTAGCGCGCTAATCTATCGCGATTGTAACGGATTGTCGCCTAAGAGGATAAGGCTGATTTGTAAAATTCGGCTATATTTACATAAAAACATATAAAAAAAAGAGGCCTTGAGTACAAGACCTCCTTTATTAGTCACTGATATCAGCCGTACTTACTTCATCAATAGCTCGTTGACGCGTTTTAGATACGCGGCTGGGTCGTCAAGTTGACCACCGTCGGCCAATAGTGCTTGATCAAAAATCACTTGCGCCAGCTCATCAAACTGCTCGCTGGTTTCTAGTTTTTTGATCAATGGATGCTCTGGGTTGACTTCAAGCGTGGGCTTGCTCTCTGGCACTTCTTGACCCATTTGCTTGAGCATCTGAATCATCTGCGGGGAGAGCTCACCTTCGCCGACCACCAAACACGCTGGGCTGTCGACCAGACGCGTTGAGACTTTGACATCTTTGGCACGTGCGCCTAGGGTCGTTTTTAGTTTGTCAACGACTGGCTTCATGGCCTCTTGCGCCTTTTCCGCTTCCGCTTTTTCTTCTTCGTCTTGCAAATCGCCCAAATCTACCGCACCTTTGGCGATGTTTTGTAGCGGCGTGTCATCAAACTGGGTCAAGAAGTTCATCGCCCACTCATCAACGCGGCTGGTCATCAAGATGACTTCGATGCCTTTTTTCTTAAACAGCTCAAGCTGCGGGCTGTTTTTGGCAGCAGCGAGGTTGTCAGCCGTGAGATAGTAGATGGCTTTTTGCCCATCTTTCATACGCGCTTTATAGTCCTCAAAGCTGGTCTCGACCTTGTCATTGGTGCTGGTGGCATAGCGCAGCAATTTGGCAATACGCGCTTGGTTGCCCATGTCCTCGCCCAGGCCTTCTTTGATGACATCGCCAAACTCGCTATAGAACTGCGCAAATTTTTCTTGCTTGTCGCTGTCCTCGCTGTTGGCAAGGCTCGCCAGCAAAGTCAGTACGCGGCGCGCGTTACCATCACGGATAGATTTTACATCGCGTGACTCTTGTAACAGCTCACGGCTGACGTTCAGTGGTAAGTCAGCAGAGTCGATCACCCCTTTGACAAAGCGCAAATACATCGGTAGTAGCTGCTCTGCTTCATCCATGATAAAGACGCGTTTGACATACAGCTTTAGCCCATGCTGCTGCTCGCGTGTGTACAGATCCATTGGCGCTTTTTTAGGAATATATAACAGCTGGGTGTACTGCACGCGGCCTTCGACACGGTTGTGTGTCCATGTGAGCGGATCGTCCATGTCATAAGTGATGTTTTTATAAAAATCGACATATTCATCATCTTCGATTTCAGATGCTGAGCGTGTCCACAGCGCACTGGCTTTGTTGATGGTTTCCCATTCATCGGTCAAGACCATCTGACCACCGGCTGGTGCGTCGCTACTATCATTTTCGTCCGCACCTTCCTCTTTGACATCTTCTTGCCAAACTTCTTTACGCATCTGAATCGGCAAGCTGATGTGATCTGAGTATTTGTTGACCAGACGCTTGATCTTTCCGCGGTCTAGGTAGTTGTCTTCACCTTCACTGTATTCTTCTTTTAAGTGCAGCGTGATACGGGTGCCGCGAGTGTCTTTTGTGATGGTCTCAACCGTAAAGCTTCCCGTGCCATCAGATACCCAGCGAACGCCTTGATCGGCAGGCTCACCGGCTTTGCGCGACTCAACGGTGATGGTGTCGGCCACGATAAACCCTGAATAAAAGCCCACCCCAAACTGACCAATCAGCTGACCGTCTTGTTTTTGCGACTCAGACAGCTTATCTAAGAAAGCTTTGGTGCCTGATTTGGCGATGGTACCTAGGTTTTCGATGGCATCGGCTTCATTCATACCGATACCATTATCGATAAAGCTGATGGTTTTGGCCTCGGTGTCGACATCGATGCGAATTTTAAGCTCGCCGTCGTCTTCATAAAGGCTGTCATCGTTGGTGGCTTCAAAGCGCAATTTATCACAAGCGTCCGAGGCGTTAGAGACCAGCTCACGAACGAAAATATCGGCATTAGAATATAGCGAATGGGTCACCAAGTGCAGTAGCTGGGCGACTTCTGCTTCAAAACTGTGTTTTTTTACATCAGCGGAACTTTGATTGTCCACTTGGGTCTGCTCACTCATAAAAACTCCTATTATTCATACCAAAGATGCTGTCATCAGCAGCGGTGAATCACAAATTTTCCAATACCAACAGTATGGCATCTCTGGCCATAAAGGCTGGGCGATAAATACTGTTAGGCTGGTTAATCAGATAGGGGCACAGGCAAAAATTTCAAGCCAAAATACCGCAAAAACCAAGATTGGCCATAAAAATCGTCCACAAAAAAACCGCCTAAGTTGACTTAAGCGGTTTTTATCATTTTTTAGCATTGAGTGGCGTTGCCTCGCTTGCCTCCTTTAGGCACGCCAAGCGATGCGTCGCGGCTTATAGACAGCTTGGCAAATGACGCGCTGGATCAGCGTCACGGGCAGCCATCGCATCTTCGACGCTCAAGCCCAAAGCCTTGGCCACGCCCTCGCCATACGCAGGGTCACACCAGTGGCAGTTACGAATATGACGATACTGAATAAAGTCTGGCACGCCTGCCATGTTTCTGGCGGTATTATCAAACAAGACCTGCTGCTGCTCAGCACTCATCAAATGAAACAACGCGCGTGGCTGGCTAAAGTAGTCGCTGTCGTCTTCGCGAAAATCATAGTGCGTCGCATCGCCATCAATCTTTAAGGGTGGCTCGGCATAATCAGGCTGCTCCTGCCACTGGCTAAAGCTGTTTGGCTCATAGTGTGGGCGGCTGCCATAGTTGTCATCGACGCGGCCTTGACCATCACGGTGGTTGCTCATCACAGGACAGCGCGGCTTGTTGACAGGGATCTGCTGATGGTTGACACCGACACGGTAACGCTGAGCATCGGCGTAGTTCACCAAGCGATTTTGGAGCATTCTGTCTGGTGAGACGCTGATACCTGGGACTAAGTTGCTAGGCGCAAACGCAGCTTGCTCGACATCGACAAAATAGTTGTCAGAGTTTTTGTTGAGTTCAAACTCACCCACTTCGATAAGCGGATAATCCCCTTTTGGCCATACTTTGGTCAAGTCAAACGGATGATAAGGGACGGTATCTGCCTCAGCTTCTGGCATGATTTGCACGTACATTTTCCACTTCGGAAAATCGCCGTTTTCGATAGCATCGTACAAGTCTTTTTGATTGCTTTCGCGGTCCATACCGACGACTTCACGAGCTTCGTCATCGGTTAAGTTTTTGATGCCTTGCTGCGTACGGAAATGAAACTTCACCCAATAGCGCTCGCCCGCTTCATTCCAAAAGCTGTAGGTGTGTGAGCCAAAGCCATGCATGTGTCTGTACGAGGCTGGGATGCCGCGATCACTCATGACGATGGTGACTTGGTGAAAGGCTTCTGGTAATAAAGTCCAAAAATCCCAGTTGTTGGTCGCTGAGCGCATGTTGGTACGTGGATCACGTTTGACCGCTTTGTTTAAATCTGGGAATTTGCGTGGGTCGCGCAAAAAGAACACAGGCGTGTTGTTACCGACCATGTCCCAGTTACCCTCTTCGGTATAAAACTTCAAGGCAAAGCCGCGAATGTCACGCTCTGCGTCGGCCGCGCCGCGCTCGCCTGCCACAGTACTAAAGCGCGCAAACATCTCGGTTTTTTTGCCCACTTCGCTAAAAATAGCCGCGCGGGTATATTTGCTGATGTCGTTGGTCACGGTAAAGGTACCAAACGCGCCTGAGCCTTTGGCGTGCATACGGCGCTCTGGAATCACTTCGCGGACAAAATTGCCAAGCTTTTCATTGAGCCAGATATCTTGAGCCAATAATGGGCCGCGCTTGCCTGCGGTCATGCTGTTTTGGTTGTCAGCGACTGGTGCGCCATTACCCATGGTCAATTGGGTTGGGGCGTAAGGGCATTTTTTATCACTCATGGTCATACTCCTGTAAAAACAAATGAAAGTGCCAAACTTATTCTGAATACGCCTCTAGCAGTATATCTAGAATGCTCGTCAGTTTGTTTGAAAAGCGGTGATCTTTGTTCAGATGAATTTTGTTCATAGTAACCTGCCTGTGCAGTTATCTTACCTAGCCTTTGCTTGATTACTATTACAACCGATTCGGCTTGTTTTGTATAATTAATTAATCACATGCTTTCATTTTATTTTACAGAACTACAAAAAACCTTACGATAATTGCCATGGTTCTGGCTCTGCTTTGCCTTCGTTAACATGGTCAGCATAGTTAGCATGGTCGCGAATGCGGCGTATATGCTCGCCTACCTACGCTCACTCACCTTTTTTATGCTAGCGCGGCATCGGGCGGATGGTCAGTATTTGTTCGCTACGACCAAAGGGCCCATGCACATCGTGGAGCACAGCACTGGTCAGCCCGATACCATCAGCGCCATACTGCTGTACTGCTTCGATACCGAGCCAGCGACCTTTAGGGACGCGGTGCATATGGATTTGCAGGTCTGTATTGGGAAACATCCACTCTAGTTTTGACAGCCCTAAACCCAGTCTTGGTACCACGCCATTGGCAGTATCGACCATGCCCAGCAGATGCACCATATCATCAGTGGGTACGCCCTCTACCATCTCGACATCGTTGGTTATCCAAACCATGCCGCGACCTTCACGGCGATCTGGAGCGGCCACCAAGCGCACACTTTCGATAAAGCCGCCCGGCCAACCTTTCATATCCTCCCAAGCAGGCAACGTTTCTGGCTTATGCTGTGCTGATTGATCCTCAATGCCAGCGATGGCGCTGGTGTCTTGCGTCAGCAGTCGCCATGCCCTAGCAATAATGGCATCACGACCACGGCTGCTCATTACCGCCTCGACAAGCTCGATGGTCTTGCCTGGGCGAATACAGCGCGTGGTGATGGTAAACTCATCAAGCGGTATCAGCCCCAAAATATCTAAGCTAATACGAGCAATGCGCATGTTTTTTTGCGGCGCATACCCTTGTAACTCAGCGCTCAGCACCCCAGTGGCTGGTGCCATATGTTGCTCGTGCTCGTTCCACGCGCCTTGGGCATGCTGGGTCGGCTGATAATGCGCGATACTGACACCCTCTGCCAATGGTTCGCGTTTGACCAGTTTGTAGTACGCTGACATAATTTTCCTTAATATTTTCGATTCTCTTTTTTATTTAAAGCACACTATTTATGACCGCAAACTGTCTGGCTGATCCTGCCTGACTTATCGTCGACGTGTACCTTATATGAGCTTGGTTGGATATGATTTTGATTGGAATAACGTGTTGCCGGATTCGATAAGCATACGTTATTTGCTCAATCGTTGTTTTTGCATGGTCAGCAGTGTGCGACTCTTGACCATGATAAATAGAAAAAACGCCATCACCGCAATCAGTACGCCATATAAGACGCTATAACCCTTTATAAACTGAGCGGTATTGAGTAGCAGCATCAGCACCAAGACGATGGTGACAAAGGTATTGATTTTTAGCTGCTTGTTGATCTCATCTAGCGTGGCTTCTGCTAAGACAAACTTTGTTTTTGGCTGCTGTTGACTCATATCACTTGCCTACTTGAGTGACCGGAATGCGCAGCGCTTTTGGCAGGCTAAACGTCACGTTTTCTTCGATACCCGATAGCTCGCTTGGCAAATCGCCACCCCAGTCTTGCAGCTGCTTTAGCACTTCTTGGATCAGGACTTCCGGCGCTGAGGCACCAGCCGTCACCCCGATACTCTGCACACCCTCCAACCAGCTTTTGTCCATCTCGCTGGCATTGTCTATCAGATACGCTCGGCAATCCATACGTTCGGCCAGCTCGCGCAGACGGTTGGAGTTTGATGAGTTTGGTGAGCCAACGACCAACACCACTTCACAGCGGCCCGCCAAGTCTTTGACTGCATCTTGGCGGTTTTGGGTGGCGTAGCAGATATCGTCTTTGCGCGGGCCTTGAATGCTTGGAAACTTATCGCGCAGTGCATCGATGACGCGCGCGGTGTCATCCATCGATAGCGTAGTTTGGGTGACAAACGCTAGGCGCTCAGCATCTTGGACACTGAGTGCAGCCACATCACTTTCGTTTTCGACCAGATGAATCTGACCGCCATGCCTACGGTTAAACCGCCCCATGGTGCCTTCGACTTCTGGATGGCCGGCATGGCCGATCAGCACAGCATCCATGCCTTCTTGCGCAAACTTTGCCACTTCGATATGCACTTTGGTGACGAGCGGACAAGTGGCGTCAAATACCGTCAAATCGCGGCGCTCAGCCTCATCCTCGACCGCCTTTGATACCCCGTGTGCTGAAAAGATAACGATGGAGCCATCTGGCACTTCATCCAATTCTTCAACAAATACCGCGCCGCGATTGGCCAAGTCTGAGACCACAAATTTATTATGTACCACCTCGTGGCGGACATAAATGGGCGGCTCAAAACGTGTCAATGCTTCGTTGACAATCGCAATAGCGCGATCGACACCAGCACAAAATCCCCGCGGATTGGCAAGATAAATTTGCATAAAAAGGCCTATCATTAGATAATTTGTATTTAAGACTATATAAAACGTCTCACAACAGCTTGGATTAAGCTTTGATTGAAGGTTTGGGATAAAACCCATGCGTTACTGTAGCATAATTTGCTTTTATTGCCTTTGAAATTCCCGCGCCGGTCACAGTTAGTACGTAGTAGTCATGTGACTACCGCCTACTGATGGGCAGGTGCTTTATTATGCGTAACGGCTGTTTATTACGGTACCAATCAACCCTGCTATCGCCATAAATGATGGCGATTTTTCTTTTTACCAGCTTTTTATATTTATTAGGGCACTCGCTACTAGGACACACTGTATGACAGGTTCATTATTTATCATCACCGCCGCTTCAGGTACTGGCAAGACCTCACTGGTAAAACAGCTATTGGCTACCACCAATGACTTGACTGTCAGTGTGTCACATACCACGCGCGCGCCGCGTCCAGGCGAGGTCGATGGTCAGCATTATCATTTTACCAATGTCGATGAATTCGTCGCCGCCATCCATGACAATCAGTTTTTGGAGCATGCTGAGGTGTTTGGCAACTACTATGGCACCTCAGAGCAAAGCGTACGGGCGCAGTTAGACGCAGGCGTCGATGTCATCTTAGAGATTGACTGGCAAGGGGCGCTACAAGTCAAAAAAATCTTTACGGACGCGGTGATGATTTTTATTTTACCGCCCAGTATCGACACCCTGCGTCAGCGTCTATCGACACGCGCGCAAGACTCGATGGAGGTCATCGAGCAGCGTTTGGCCGGTGCAGTGGCGGAAATGGCGCAGTACGTCCATTTTGATTATGTGATTATAAATGACAACTTTGAGGTGGCATTGACTGAGCTAAAGGCCATTATCGTCGCTGACAGGCAGACCCTAAGCCGCCAGCAGCAGCGCTACCATCGCACCATCGCCAATCTGCTCGGCACTCAGGCAGACTAAAACGTCAGACAAATTAACGCGTTAAAAGGGCGGCGTGCCAGATTTTGTGATGTAGAGATAAAAAAGCAACGACGCGGCGGGGCAAAAAATGCTATAATATCTAGCTATCCCCCTTTATATATTTTTGATATTATTTTTATTGAGTGGCGGCCATCCTCGCCACTTAATAAAAACAACCGAGGTAGCTATTTATGGCACGAGTGACGATTGAAGATTGTTTAGATAACGTAGATAATCGCTTTGAGCTGATTTTAGTCGCAAGCAAGCGCGCCCGTCAATTGGCCAAAGGTATCGCTGAGCCAATGGTTGATGTCGATAATGACAAACCAACGGTTTTGGCATTACGTGAGATTGCTGCTGGCAAAATCACCCGCGATATTTTAAATCAGCCAGAGCATAACTTTGCAACCAGCTCATTAGACTTAGCCCTGTCAGGTGATCATAGCTTTTAATCTTTAATCATGGTTTGTTAGACCAACCAGATTAAGGCGGGCTATATATGCCCCAAAAGCCGTCATATCATCATGACAAAAGAGACCACAGCATAAGCTGTGGTTTTTTGGTTGTATCAGTTGTAATGACCACTGAGACCCCAAAATATACCACTGAGTGGGAATTTTTAGATTTTTTGCCGCGCGATTTGCTTAGCTGTTGACATTGAATGCAATTTAAGATTAATTAGAAGGTGCACGGCTCTCACTCTCACGTTTTCTATAGCGAGTTCATATTTTGTCAGCCGCCGCTTATCTTGATCGATGATTGAGTGTTATCGCAGTTGCCTAGTCATAAAAAGCAGTCATAAAAACTGGTCATAAAACCCAGTCATCAAATATAGGATCGTCACTTTATGATTCAAACCTTGCCCAAACTCAGTCATCACCTAGTCGATGATGCTCAATATAACTTATTGCGCTCAGTAGGCTACCTCACTGCCGCCGAGCGGCGTGATGTTATTGATGCCTGTGAGTTTGGTGACATCGCCCATATCAAGGATAAGCGCAAATCAGGGGAGCCTTATATCACCCACCCTATTGCGGTCGCTGAGATACTGGCAGGTTTTCGCTTGGATCGAGATACCATCATTGCGGCGATTTTGCATGATACTGTAGAGGACACTGAGGTCAGCGATGAGCAAATCGCTGAGCGCTATGGCAAAGCCGTAGCCAGATTGGTTGATGGCGTCACCAAGCTCAAATCCTCGGCACACAATAAACAAGAAAACAAAGCCGCCACTTTTCATAAGATTCTGACCGCGACCCTCGCAGATCCACGAGTATTGATCATCAAGCTGGCAGATCGCCTGCACAACATGTCGACATTGGATGCGGTACGCCCAGAAAAACAGCGCACCACCGCACAAGAAACGCTAGATTTTTATGTGCCCTTTGCGCGGCTGATGGGTCTCAATGACATCGCCGATTATATCGAGGTACTGTGCTATCGCAATCTTGACTCTGAGATGTACAACAAGCTCTCAGATAAGCTGTTGCAACACGGCTTGGGGCGCAATTTTCAACGAGAAGCCATTCATCGCTATCTGAGTATCGTGTTAAATAACTTAGATCTAAACGGTCTGGTCAAGGTCTTGGACAACCGCGTGGTGATTTACCGACAGTTTTTTCGCAACCGCGGCGAAATCAGTGCGCTATTGCGTCATTATGCGTTTGAGATCGTACTCGACAATATCGAAGCTTGCGATAAGCTCGCCTATTATTTGATCAAAAAATACCAAATCGACGACACCCATATTGCTGATAATATTCGCCGCCCGCTGCCAGGTGGCAATCAGTCGCTGACGCTCATCTACGAGCGCGACAATGACGTGGTCAAAGTCACGATTTTGACCAAGCAAATGCAAAGCGCGGCAAGGCTTGGGGTCATCGGTGCTGAGCACGCCTCTGATGTCAGTCAATCAGTCATTCAAGCGTCCTTGCGTAACATGAAGGACTTGGTCGAAGAAGACAGCTTAAATGATGGCAGTCCTGACTTTTCGGCGGCCGTCTCCACCATTAACGAGCTGATGGATTATCTACACTCTAGCAAAATCATTTGCTATAGCCCCAAAGGCCGAGCCTACGAGCTGCCGCAAGGCGCCACCGCCCTAGACTTTGCTTATGCTGTCGGCCCGATGGTCGGCAACGTCGCTGTCGGTGCCAACATCGATGGCAAAAAAGCCAAACTGGGCACGGTGGTCAAAAATGGCCAACTGGTTGAAATCGAGGTCGACAACCACTCAGAGCCAAAAGCAGAGTGGCTTGGGTTTGTAGCCACCAACAAGGCCCGCGAAGAGATATTGCGCTGGTTTAAGGACTTGTCCGCCGCTGACAAACAGCATCATGGAAAGCAAGCCTTAGATCGCGCGCTTAAGACTTATCAAAAAAGCCTTGACCATCTGACAGACAGCGACTGGAAAAACCTAACTGAATGGCGCGGTTTGACAGAAAAAAACACCTTATTTGAGCAAATCAGCTCTGGCACATTGCTGCCGCAGCTGGTCGTTACCCGTTTATTTAGTGACGAAGTCAACGACCTACACGCGCAAGAGCATAGCGCTGATATGACCCAGCCGCAGCAGCTGATCGTCAACGCCTCAGGGGTTGAGATCAACTTTGCCAACTGCTGTCATCCGATCTACGGCGACCCCATCGTCGGTCATTTATCACGCCACGGTCTGGTCGTCCATCGTCATAAGTGTTTTTCGCTTGATGACATTCGTAAAGACAATCCTTATCAGGTCATTCAACTGCGTTGGCGCAGCGATAAAGCTGTCAACCAAAGCGAGGCGGGCGAGACGGGGATCAAAAATAACGGTAAAGTTCGTTTCCCCGCTTATCTTAAACTCTCTATTGCCTTGAGCGATGAGCAAATCAGTGAAGTGATTTATCACTTGCGCCAGCTCAATATGGGCGTCGAAAAAATCGATGTACGCAGCAGCGATACCATCCTCCATATCGTGGTACGTAGCCGCAACCACTTAGCGCAGGGTATCCGCGAGCTACGCTCATTACTCGGCTTCCCCAATATTATCCGTCTATATCAGCTATAGCACTAAATGGCGGCCAGATGTGTCGCTCTATCGTCGAATCCAAATAAATCAGACACAAGGCTATCAAGTCGTGTCTATATTGGATTGACGATCGCACAAGCAACTTTTGACGACGTGGCAAATTATAAAAGGCGGCGCGATGCTCAGAGGTTTTTAGAAAGCAGTAAACAATGCTAAACTGGACAGCTTGCAGCAAGACAGTACAGGCTGCCACTGTATGCTCAAAACCCAACTGACAAACCCATCTAACAACAGATAACAAGGATATCCTATGACTCGTCAAACCATTCAAACAGAAAAAGCACCTGCCGCCGTTGGCACTTACTCACAAGCCGTCAAAGTTGGCAACACTGTCTATGTCTCAGGTCAGCTGGGTTTTGACCCAGACACCATGGAGCTAAAAGAAGGCTTTGAAGCACAAGCCAAGCAGGTATTTGCCAATCTAAAAGCCGTCTGTGAAGCCGCTGGCGGTAGCTTAAGTGACGTGGTGAAGTTCAACGTTTCTTTGACCGATCTAAGCGACTTTGCCGTGCTCAACGATGTGTTTGCCGCCAACCTAAGCGAGCCATACCCAGCGCGCGCGGCGGTACAAGTCGCCGCGTTGCCAAAGGGCGGCGTGGTTGAGATCGAAGCCATCATGTATATTGAGTAAGCTTGCCACTCATATCTGTGTTGTAACGATAAGCTTAGCACCCTGCTAAGCTTATTGGTTTTTAGCAGTGAATAGCTGAATAGAGTCTATTAAATATTCAAATATTTTTGGTTAATGCGGCGTTATTTCGACTTTAATGTCCTAATACTGCCTATAGTCAGTTCACTATAAAAATGTTATAGCAAGGCTGATAGAAATTTTTGCAGCCTCTGTCTGCGTAGGCACAGCACGCCAAAAAATTTTTATCGGCCTTGCTGATCAATAAACGTATGACTCTTTTATTTAGAATCGACTATATGCCGACCATGTAAATCATCGTCTGTGGCAATGACATCTCTCTAATAAGACGGCGACGCCTTTTATGTTGGTACAAGTTGCTCTACCTGTGCCCCTTTACCGGGTATTTGACTATCGCCTGCCAGCAGCTACGCAGGCTACCCCAACCGCTGAGCCTAGCGCGCGTCCAGCAATCGGTAGCCGTGTCGAAGTTCCTTTCGGTCGGCAGACACTTATCGGTATCGTGGTTGCTCATATCGCTGCCGCCGATAGCAGCGTACCACTAAATAAGCTCAAATCTATCTATCGATGCTTGGATAACGAACCTATCTTAAACGCGGCGATGCTAAAGCTTGCTTACTGGCTGGCACGCTACTATCACTATCCACTGGGCGATGTGTTTGGCGTGATCCTGCCGACACTGGTGCGTCAAGGCAAGCCGCTAGACCTTTTGATCACGCACTGGCGCATACTGCCGAACATCACTGATGACGACTTTCATCCCAATGCCAAAAAACAAAAACAGCAGTTTGATATGCTCAAATTGCACGGCGAGCGCGGTGCCAGCGAAGACGTTTTATTATTAGAAGGCATGCAGCGGCCTTTTTTAAAAACACTGGAAGAAAAAGGACTCATCGAGCGCTATATCGAGCCAAAACAAGCACCGACGCCTGTCAAACTGGCCAAACTGCCACTTGATCTCAATGACGAGCAGCAACAGGCGGTTAGCACCATCATCGCCGCTCACAAAGCTGGTCGTTATACTGGTTTTTTATTAAACGGCATTACTGGTAGCGGTAAGACCGAAGTGTATTTACAAGTCATGCAAGCGGTACTTGAGGCGGGCAAACAGGTTTTGATTTTGGTGCCAGAGATTGGCTTGACACCGCAGACGCGCGCCCGTTTTGCCAGCCGTTTTGCCGCAGATATCGTGCTGCTACACTCTGGCATGAACAACACCCACCGCCTGCAGGGCTGGCAAGACTGCCGTACAGGACACGCTCAAATCATCATTGGTACACGCTCAGCAGTGCTCTATCCTTTTGCCGATTTAGGGTTGATTGTCGTTGACGAGGCACATGATGGCTCGTATAAGCAGCAAGACACCCTGCGCTACCACGCCGCAGATGTCGCGCTTTATCGCGGCGTGCAATACAACATCCCCGTCATACTCGGTACCGCCACCCCTTCGCTTGAGCATCTAAAACTGGTCGATGATGGCAAACTGGTAGAATGTCAGCTATCGACACGGCCAGGCAATGCCAAGCCTGCGCCCATGCAGCTTATCGATGCGCGTCTGCAAAGTACGCACCAGCAGACAACGGATGACGGCGCCCGCTACGATACTGGACTGACAGACGCCATGATTGGAGCAATACGGCAAACCCTAGAAGCTGGCGATCAGGTGCTGGTGTTTTTAAATCGGCGCGGCTACGCACCTGTTTTATTGTGCGAAGCTTGCGGCTGGCAAGCAGATTGTCCGCGCTGTGATGCGCATTTAACAGTACACTATAGCCGCCAAAACAGCAGTAATGCCTATCTCAAATGCCACCACTGCGACTGGCAAGCTTATATTCCAGCGGTGTGCCCTGACTGCGGCAGTCAAAACTTGGATGCCAAAGGTATAGGCACGACCAGGCTTAGCGAAAATTTGCACGCGATTTTTGCCAATCCGCAAACCAGCAAAGTCCTATACCCTATCATTCAAATCGATCGTGATACCACAAGGCGCAAAGACAGCTGGGAAAATATTTATCAGCGTATCAATCAAGGTGATCCTGCCATATTAGTTGGCACGCAGATGGTCGCCAAAGGCCATCACTTTCCAAACGTTACCTTGGTGTGCTTACCCAACGCCGATCGCGGCTTTTTGTCCGCGGATTTTCGCTCACCTGAGCATACCGCGCAGCTGATGATTCAGGTCGCCGGTCGGGCAGGACGCGGAGACAAAGCAGGACGTGTGTTAATCCAGACGCTACAGCCTGACAATGCGCTACTGCTAAAACTGGTAAAAGACGGCTACCTGTCATTTGCGCGAGAGCTACTACAAGAGCGCAAAATGATGGGACTGCCGCCTTATACCCATGCCGCGTTGATTCGCTGCGAAGGCAAAACCCTAGCCGTCACCATGCAAGCGCTCAAAGATGCCATCGCTATCTTGCCCAGTAACCACAATTTGGCCGTGCTCGGCCCCATCGATGCGCCCATGAGCAAAAAAAACAGCCGCTACCATGCCCAGCTACTCCTCATCGCCAAAGAGCGCGGGCAACTTCACCAAGTACTAAGCCACTGGTGGCAACCCGTACTGGCGCTACCTAGCGCTAAATATCTAAAACTGACTTTAGATATCGACCCTGTCGGCTGGTAGGATGATACCTCACACCTATCACCGTTTCCTCTTATTGTTCTTAGGTTCCTAAACGTATAGTCAATTCAAAATAACATGGTTATAAGTTGAAGAGTGCTACTGGAATGAATTTTGCGCAGTATCTGTGATAACAGTACGCAAGAAAAATCTATACCAATAGCACCATGTCGTTTTTACAGTAAATCGACTATAGCTTACTGGCTGCATTTTTACCTCGTCGTTACAGCTTCTAATACTCGACTATGTTAGATTTATTGTTAATCCTTGAAGTTATTTACCATAAATCTTAATAAATTTGAGTAACATTATGAGTCAAGAAGATCCCAGTCATAAGCAAAATAAGCATGTGCCTGCAAGTGAGCATAGTGATGTGCATAAAAATGACGATAGTAACTATACTGCTGACAATCAAGACGCTCATGATCACGACACTCACCTAGAGCAAAGCACAGCGCCAAGAGATACCAAAGGCTATCAGCGTACGTTACTGATTAGCTTTGTGATCATCACAGGTTATATGTTTATCGAGGCGATTGGTGGCTTGTTAACTGGCAGCTTGGCGCTACTCTCCGATGCCGGTCACATGCTCAGCGACGCCATCGCCCTTGGTGCGACGTTGATGGCATTTAAAATCGGCGAAAAAGCCGCCACCCATCAAAAGACCTTTGGCTATAAACGCTTTGAGATTATCGTGGCCACCGTCAATGGTGCGACGCTGGTAATTATCGCCTTGATGATTTTTTATGAAGCGATCAAACGTTTTAACTCACCGCCAGAGATTGCCACCCAAGGTATGTTAATCGTCGCCACCATCGGTATGCTGGTTAATATCTTGGTCGCTTGGCTGATGCATCGTGGTAGTAGCGGCAGCGATGGGCACACCCACAGCCATGGAGCAAATGAAGACAAAGCAAATAAAGACCATATAAAAGCCAAAAGTGCTGACCCAAAAGAGCCTGTCAACCTCAATATGCAAAGCGCTTACTTGCATGTATTAAGTGATTTGATGGGCTCAGTGGCCGCTATTGTCGCTGCATTACTGATGATGGGGTTTGGCTGGGTTTGGGCCGATGCCGCAGCGTCGGTGATCGTCGCCATACTTATCTTAGTGAGTGGTTACCGCGTTGTACGTGATTCGGTACATATCTTGATGGAGGGCACGCCAGAAGGCATATCGCTGGTGGATGTCGAAGACAAACTGCTTGCCCATCCACAAGTAAAACAAGTCCACGACCTGCATGTCTGGAGCATCACCAGCGGGCTAAATGCGCTATCTTGCCATGTGATGGTCGATGGAGATATGAGAATCTCGGATGCCAGCGTATTGATTGCCAATCTTGAGCAAGGTTTGCTTGCGCTTGGTATTCATCACGCCACCATTCAGGTTGAGAGCTTGTCACACCCGCAGACCGGCACCCATAGCGATGCATTGGTCTGCGACATATCAGAGCAGCAAAGCTCTGCGAATAGCCATATCGGGCACAGTCACTAGGGCGTGCCCTCCATTTAATCGACAGTCACCTAAATGGGTTAAAAATAGCTCACTCTGCTTATCACCTACCCATCACTTTCAACCTACCACCGCCAACCCATCTCAACAATTTCTAGCAAAACTTTACTTATCCTATTTAAAAAAATCCTTTTACTGGTGTTTATATGGTTATAATAATTATAAACTGCCATTTTACTGATTGATTTGCCATGGCAGATACACTGAGTTGTATTTTTTTAACCGATTCATTGACGATGTGATCTTATGTCTAGACGTTCCGCGCCCTTTGTCGCCCCAGACTATATTGACAACCCAACGTCAAAAGAGGGCAAAAAACACGCCAAAGTTTTGCTATCGACGCTGCAAGACGATATTGCTCAGTTTCGTGACGAGCAGTTTCCACCTGATATCTTGCGTCAGATCCGCGACATGCCTATTTATGAAGGTAACTTAGCAGAGGTGCAGGCCTACCAGCAGCGTTGGCAGCCCCTACTTGAGCGCGCGATGGCTTTTTATCCTGCAGCCAACCTACCGCCTGATTATCTGCCACTGCCAGCCAGCCTCGAGATACCGCAGTTTATTTATCATGTGCAGCGCCTGCATCTGACCAAAACCCGAGCCAAAGAATCCAAAAGCTTTGGCTCGGTCGGCGCCCTGACTGATAAATGCAGCGATTATAGTGCCGAGGAGACTGCGCGCATGTCAGCAGTATTTGATAACGATGACGAGGCAAGATTAGTGGCGCATCGTGAGTTTATTGATCTACGTGCTTATGTGTTTTGCCGCGATAGTAAGGGTGAGATGATGGAGCCTGAGCGCGTACGCTTTTATCGTACCGGTCTTATCGTCCATGCGTTGCCTGATTTTAAAGTCGTCGATAGCAGACAGACCCCGCGTAAACGCCGTAACGATGCTTACAACAACCCCATCGCCGACAATGGCGTTTGGAAAATTTACCGTAAAAAATAACGCAGGTTTCTGATGTTTTTTTGACCACGTTTTTGATTATGTCTTTGACCTTGCTACTATTTAAGGATACCAGATGTTCGCTGCCGCCGCCGGCTCACCAAATTTGATGTTACAAGCTACAATCTTTTTAGGAGCAGCACTGCTGTTTGTACCCCTTGGTAAACGATTTGGTATCGCGACAGTTTTAGGGTATCTCATTACTGGTTTGATTTTGGGGCCGAGCGGCTTGGATGTGGCAGGTGACGCTGAGAGCTTGCTGCATTTCTCTGAATTTGGCGTGGTCATGCTGCTGTTTATCATTGGCCTTGAGCTACAACCATCGCGGCTTTGGGCACTACGGCGCTCCATCTTTGTCCTCGGTGGTTTGCAAGTTGGCCTCACTGGTATGCTGCTAATGTGGCTTTTGCACCAGTTTTTTTCTTTGGCGTTAGATACTGCCTTTATCGTCGGTTTTGGCCTTGCGCTCTCCTCCACCGCTTTTGTCTTACAGATACTGACCGAAAAGCAGCAGCTCTCTAGCACCCATGGCCGTGAAGCCTTTACTATTTTATTGTTTCAAGACATCGCCGTCATTCCTTTATTGGCGGTCATTCCGTTTTTGTCAGGGGTGCGCGAGCAAAGCTACGACCTGCTGTATTTTGGTAAAGTGTTTGCCGTATTTGCGGGTCTGATTTTTGCCAGCCGTTATGTGGTACGCCCATTTTTTAAGTTTGTGGCCTCCAGTGGCGCCTCTGAGCTGCTCACGGCGGTGGCGCTTTTCATTGTGATGGGCGTGTCGATTTTGATGGGTCAGATTGGTCTATCAATGGCACTGGGCGCGTTTTTGACGGGCGTATTGCTGGCCGACTCTGAATATCGTCACGAGCTCGAAGCCAGTATCGAGCCGTTTAAAGGCTTGCTTTTGGGCTTGTTTTTTATGTCGGTTGGCATGCTCACAGACGTCAAGCTTATCTTAGCGGAGCCTATTTTTATTATTGGCTGCGCCATTGCGCTGATGGTGATTAAGTTTGCCGTGATTACCGCCATCGCCAAAGTCTCAGGCAATCGCTGGCCGACCAGTATTAGGCTGGGCGTGACACTGGCACAAGGCGGTGAATTCGCCTTTGTCCTCTTTAGCGTGGCAAGCGCCCAAAACGTCTTGCGCCCTGAACTTGCCAATACCTTAAACCTCATCGTCACCATCTCTATGGCGCTCACACCATTGGCGTTTTTATTGCTAGAAAAAATCGGCGAGCCATTATTTGCCAAAAGCAAGCCCAGCCGTGAGTACGATGCGATTCCTGATCATGAGCATCAAGTCATCATTGCAGGGTTTGGCCGTGTCGGGCAGATTATCGGGCGCGTACTGCGCATGCACAATATCGAATTTACCGCCATTGAACGCTCAGCCAACCGCGTCGACTTCGTGCGTAAATTTGGTAACCAAGTCTATTACGGCGACCCAAAAAACCCTGAAATCCTCCGCGCTGCTGGCATCAAAAAAGCACGGGTGTTTATATTGGCGATTGACGATTTGGAGCGCTCTATCACCACCGCCCAATATTTGCGCAAAAACTATCCCGATATGATCGTCCTAGCACGAGCGCGGGATCGTCAGCATTATTATCGCTTGCGTGAAGTAGGCGTACGTCATATTTGGCGCGAGACTTACCTGTCGTCGTTAGATATGTCGCGCGAGTCGCTACAGCTGCTGGGCATCTCTCCAGAAAAAGCCCGAGAAACGGTGCAGACATTCCGTGATTACGATGATGACTTGATTGAGCGCCAGCAAGCCATTTATGGCGACGAAGCCAGCCTGATCGAGTCGGCGCAGTCAGCCATGGCAGAGCTTGAGAGTCTATTTGATGAAGATATCGATAAAGCGCGCAAGATGGATTTGACTGACTTTTATGAGGCACTAAAGAGTCAAGCAACGCCTGTCGATGACCAAGATGCCAGCGCCGCTGATTCCAAATCCTAAAGCACTGTCATTATAAACTATTGTCACTCTAAAACATTGTCCTTGACGACTTTGACGACATTGACTGGGATACACGCTCGATAGCACACCCTTGCTTCGATATCGATGCATCAATCAGCTAGGCAGCTTTTTGGGGCTTGTTTTTTATTGAGTGAGCTGGTGCAAGCCCAATCATCACTATCTGGCAGATGATAAAAAACCAAGGTCTGATCATTGAGGTAGCGTACTGGAAAGCTGACGTTTTGAATGGTCGCAATGATGGCGCAATCGGTATTGGTCACTCCTGGCGCTTGGGCGGCGATATGCATGCGCACCTGTTGATCCTCGGTACTAAGCGGCAGATGCACAGGACACTGCCCAGTCTGCTGATAGATCAGCGCTACCCGGTTTTGGGCGTTTTTGGCGATATCATAAGTATCAAACAGCACCGCGTTTTCTTTTGGTTTGGCAACGATAGGCAAAAACTGCACCTTAATCACCAATAGCGCAAATGCAAAAAACCCAAAGCCAAGCCCCAAACCAAACAAACTCACGCCACCTTCTTTTTTTAGGTGCGCCTTTTGCGCCTCCTCATCACGCGGATGGTCATTGATAGCATCCGCAATCTCACGACGCGCCATACGATAATAATAAGCATCCGTCCAGCGCGCCACCATAAACGACCAAAACAGCCAAATAGCCGCGGCAATACCGATACGGGTGGCCATCTGATACGCATCAGGGACATAAGACATCGCCACAAACTCAAACGCCACCAAGACCAGCGCCACATTAAGCTGAATAAACGACCAACCCGCCACACTATAGACAATGGCGTCCATATAGCGCTTGCGGTATAGCAGCCAAGGAAAGGTGACGAAAAATGCCGCCCAGTGCCATTTGGGCGATAAATACCCTTGCTCATCAAATTCCTCAAAGCGCTTTAGATAATAATGCTGGCTACGATGGCCAATAAACCATTTGTCCAGCTGCCTGCGCTTGGCTGCTGTGAGCTGTTCTTGATAAAACGGCGGTGGCGAATCCGTTTCGATAAATAACATGAGAGTACGCTCTAAGTTTTAAAAATATCAATCGTTATTATATGATAACGCCAACTGCCCTGTATAGAAAACCCGTGTATACCGATTTGACGTCTTTCGATACTTTAATAGCCTTTATCATCTCGATAGTCTTTACTATCGCTTTTGATGTCACATCTATTCTCATCTCCTATAACCGTATAAAACCGCTAAAAACGTATTGCACATTCACAGTCGCAGCAATATCACTTATAATGACGCCATCTCACTCACCTAATGAAGCACTGCCCATCTTATGAGTCAACATCCTGATAGTAATGACAATCTCACCAGTACGCCAACCACTGATGAGCAAACCTTAACCAACGTCGACACAGCGAGCGCTGACGTTGATGACAACCAAAGCACGCCTGCCGCGGACAAACACATTCGTATCGTCAATACCTTTATGAAACGACGTACACACATGAACAAAAACGCTGAGCTGGCGTTGACTGCGCCCGAGTTCGCCGATTATTTGGTCAATAACAGCTTTGGCGATGGCGACTTAACAGGCATCCATGACTTGCGCGCGCTATTTGCCGATAGCCCAAATGGCAGTGACGCACCGCTGACCTTAGAGATTGGGTTTGGCTTGGGCGACTCGTTCATCGAGATGGCCGCCGCAGAGCCGGCGCGCAACTTTGTCGGCATCGAAGTCCATGAGCCAGGCATTGGCAAATGCGCCTATATGGCCGGCACCCAAGGCTTGCGTAACGTCAAAATTATCAATGGTGACGCCATCCAATTACTCAAACAGCTACCAGAAAACCATATCGACCGTATTCAGCTGTACTTTCCTGACCCGTGGCAAAAAAAGCGCCACTATAAGCGCCGCTTTGTCAGTCCTGAACGCATGGCGATTGTGACACGCAGCCTAACCCAAGGCGGCTGGTTTCATACCGCCACTGACTGGGAGCATTATGCTTTTTGGATGCTGGAGGTACTAGACAACTTTGCTGGCCTCACCAACCAAGCAGGTGCAGGCAACTTTATTGACAGACCAGACTTTCGTCCAATGACCAAATTTGAGCGCCGCGGCATCGCGCGTGGTCATGGCGTCTGGGATTTGATTTATAGCAAAGACTAAAACCAAGCGATTAGAAATCTTCCCTTAGATAAATAGCGATAAAGGCGGCTAACAGATTAGCCGCCTTTTTTATGCGCGGCGCTTTGCCAGCGAAGATGATCAAGAGCGCGGCGGAATGTGACCGATACAGCGGATAAAAACGCGCCTTAACACGGCCGACTAAGTATAAAAAGCTTGCCATACGGTCAACTCAGCGATTCTTGCGACCATTTTGACGGTTTTATTTTTATAACAATAAATATTTTATGGTGTGAAACATCGGCGACACAGACTAATTTTTTGAGAAAAACACACACGTGACATCACAAAATCTGCTTTGAACTTTAAGAAGTCATAATAAGCGATTTGCGCAAGCATTGATGTTACAAGGGCTTGGTGAGTTCTCCCCATAAGCTGTGGATAACCCTGTGTATAAGTCAGCACTTGACAAGCATTTTCCTAGATATATTAAAGGGTCAGGTAAAATCGTTCATTTTTTATACAATTTAAAAACCTTTAAAAATCAATAATTTATCCTTATAGAGAGAAGCTAAAAATTTATTTCTTATATTTTTTAGAAAAACCGAAATCAGAGCCGATGTTTCACAATCAGCAAATTTTTACCGAGGACTTATTGTGGACAACTGCAAACCCTATTGACAAACAATACCATTTTCCTATCCAAAATACTTGCTAATTTTGCCAATACTTATATAACTCCAAAAATAATATGCATGCGACAACCGATGTCGTTTAGTATACCTGCGCCCTTAGTATGCTACCCAGATTTTGTTATACTATCCTTATCCAATCAACCATACATCCCTAACGCTTAGATAAATGAACAAACGCCTTAATAATGAGAAGGCGCTGTTTGCACAAGGGGTTATATCAAACTTTTATTTACTTTTATCCGTCATTAATTTTACTGTATAGTAGAATGATTGCGCTCTCGACATCACCGATACGACATCTTATTCGTCTTGCTAGACACTGGCCGTTGCCTACCATTTGGGGAGCCGTCAGTATATATGGCCCGTAACCTTCCTATTACCCGTATTTTATCTATCATCGAATTTATCGTTTTACACTAATGATTGAAGACAAGGAATCCAGTATGGACGACAATAAAGCCAAAGCTCTCAAAGCCGCACTTGGTCAAATCGAAAAACAATTTGGTAAAAATACCATCATGCAACTAGGCGATGACTCTGCAGTCCTCGATGCCGATGTGGTCTCGACAGGCTCGCTAGGACTAGATATCGCGCTTGGTATTGGCGGCTTGCCAAAAGGCCGTATCATTGAGATTTATGGACCAGAGAGCTCAGGTAAAACCACCATGACGCTACAAGCAATCGCTGAGTGTCAAAAACAAGGCGGTACTTGTGCCTTTATCGATGCCGAGCATGCGCTTGATCCGGTTTATGCGCGTAAGCTTGGGGTCAATACAGATGACCTACTGCTCTCTCAGCCTGATAACGGTGAGCAGGCGTTGGAGATTACCGATATGCTGGTACGCTCAGGAGCGGTCGATATGATCGTGGTCGACTCCGTCGCCGCACTCACGCCGCGCGCTGAGATTGAAGGCGAGATGGGCGACTCGCACATGGGTCTACAAGCCCGCTTGATGAGCCAAGCGCTGCGTAAGATCACAGGTAATGCCAAACGCTCTAACTGTATGGTGGTGTTTATCAACCAGATCCGTATGAAAATCGGCGTGATGTTTGGTAGCCCAGAAACCACAACCGGTGGTAACGCGCTGAAATTCTATGCCTCAGTACGTATGGATATTCGCCGTATCGGGGCGGTCAAAAATGGTGATGAAATCATCGGCAACCAAACCCGTGTCAAAGTCATCAAAAACAAAATGGCACCACCCTTCCGCCAAGCTGAGTTTGAAATCACTTATGGCGAAGGCACCAATCACCTAGCAGAAGTCATCGACTTAGGTGTCGAAATTGGCGCTGTGGGTAAAGCAGGCTCTTGGTATAGCTATGGCGATGAAAAAATCGGTCAGGGTAAAGCCAACTCTGTGCTTTTCTTAAAAGAAAACCCTAGTATTGCTCAAGAAATCGAAGATAAGATCCGTGAAGAAAAGCTTGGTAGCAAAAAAGACGCCAAAGATACTGACGCCTCTCAAAAAGATGAAAACCTAGCGCCTGAGCCAGTACAATAACGGCACGCTTATTTATCGTTATGATTGATTATGAACATTAAAACCTTAGCTGAAATACTCGCTGAATCGGACGCCGACTCAGCGAGCGCCCCTACTAGCAAGTTCAAAAAAACCTCTAAAACCTCTAAAACCTCCCAAACGCCCAAAGCGCTCAGATCGCCTCATGCAGCACGGGTCGATAAAAATACGTCTCAGAAGTCGGCGTCTACAGCCAAACGTAAAAGACGTGAAAAACGCTTTCATCCAGCCGCGAGCTATAGCCCTGAGCCTAACGACGCACCTGCGTATCAGCCACCAAAAGCGCAAAGTATCAAAGAGATGCTGGCCGAGGTAAAGCATCATATTCATGGTCATTCGGACGATAGCGCCTCTACCAACACCGCTGATAGCGATGCGCGCCTAGAGGGTGCAGATTATTTAGAGAGCACAGAAGGCTCAGCGCCACTGCCTGACCCTATAGCTGCCCATAGTCACAGTACAGACGCGCAAGCGGACAACTTACCTGCTGCTCTAAAAGCGTATCTTCGCACCCCTGAACAAAGGCAAGCTGAGATTGACGCTATCAAGGCAGAGAGTCGCCTGCGCTGGCTGGCTTTTTATTATCTGTCGCGCCGTGAGTACGGTAAAGCAGAGCTAAAGCAAAAACTGCTCGATAAGGAGCAAGACCCAGACAAGATCGACGCCTTACTCGATGAGTTTGAGAAAAAAGGCTATCAAAGTGATTATCGCACCACCCTCATGCTCATCCGTGAAAACATCCGTAAAGGACGGGGTCGCGGCCGCATCAAGCAAGCATTTTATCAAAAAAAAATAGCCATGCCAGACAACATCGATGAGCTGATCGATATGGCAAATGCAGAGTCTGAGGAATTTAGCGAATTTGTCGAGGATGGTGATGACAATCTGGTCGAAGGCGTTGACTGGCTAAAGCTAGCGGTGACCGCTCGCACCAAAAAATACGGCAATACCTTGCCCCGTGAGCCAAAAGACAAGGCTCGTCAATTACGGTTTTTGCAGTATAGAGGCTTTAAGAGTGACATCTGCTTTGCCGCCCTTGACTACACGCTTGAGACATTAGATGAGCGATTTTAACCGTGACTCATCTAACACTCAGATACCTATTAATAATAGCCAAGCACTTTCCACCATATCATACCTGCCCCTATCCAAATCACCAGATTGACCACACTCATAATAGCGCCGATGCCCCACCACTCTTTTAAGGTCACATACCCTGAGTTAAAGATGACGGGGGCGGTGCCGGTCGCATAATGGGTGAGGGTCATCATAATGTTGCCCGCTGCTGCCAAAATCAGCGCATATAGCATGGGCGGCGCTCCTAAGCTCAGCCCGACGGCATAAAAGGCGGCAAATAAAGCGGTAATATGCGCAGTCGTACTTGCAAAGAAGTAATGAATGTATAAATACACCAGCGTCAAAATCGCCACGGCACCTACCCAGCCCAGACCCGTCGTACCAATCATCGCTTCAATATTATCAGAAAACCAGCGAATCAAGCCAAGCTCATTAAGATAAGCGGCCATCATAATTAGGGCACCAAACCAGATGATGGTATCCCAAGCAGATTTTTCTTTGAGAATATCCTCCCACGTTAGCACTCCAGTCAATATCAAGGTCGTCAGACCGATAAAAGCTGTCGTCGTGGCATCGACACTGTATTGCTCACCCAATAGCAGCGCCGGGATATTGGCCCAGAGTAGTAGCATCAGGCCAAACACACCGAGCATGATTTTTTCTTGGCGGCTGATGCTACCCATGTCTGCTAGATTGTCTTTTGCAAAGCCTTTAGCGTCGGGTGTGACTTTGACATCAGGTGGATAGATCAGATAAATCACCAAGGGCATCACCACCAAGCACAGGATGCCCGGCACAAACATCGCTACCGCCCATGTTGTCCACGACAGCTGAATGTTGCCGCCTGTGGCTTTATTTACCAGGTCTACCACTAAAGGGTTGGGCGCAGTCGCGGTGATAAACATCCCTGAGGTAATCGGATTGGCGTGGTAGTTGACCATTGCCAGATAGCGACCAATTTTATTTTGCGTGCCTTCCTCTGGCGTTGAATGAAAGCTTTGGGCGATAGATTTCATAATAGGATGAATAATACCGCCACCACGCGCGGTATTCGACGGCGTGATAGGCGCTATCATCAGCTCAGCCGCCGTCAATGAATACGCGACTCCGATGGTTTTTTTGCCAAAGATAGAAATAAAATAATAAGCAATGCGGCGACCAAGACCGGTTTTTATAAGGCCGCGCGATATCATTACTGCGATACCAATCAACCATATCAGCGGGCTTGAATAGCTAGAGAGCGCATCATTGATGGCTTGTTTTGGGCTGTCACTGGTCACACCCGTCAAAGCCACGAGCGTCACGGCGATGACCGCTATCGCCCCGATGGGTAACACTTTACCAATAATGGCAACGATGGTGGCGATAAATAAAGCCAGCATGTGCCATGCTTCAGGAGTGACGCCCGTCGGTACAGGAATGACAAACCAGATGATAAGACCTACGACGATGGCAATAGCGGCTTGGATCGGCTTAAACGGCATGCGTCAGTATCCTATGCAGTGGCTGATACCCTCATCTTATAAGATTACCAGCACCATTGTGCATTTGTTCACCATTTTTAACATATCTATGTAGCATGTATTGTTGAATTCCTCACAACAAAAAAGAGCACGCTATACAAACGTGCTCTTTTGGCCGCTATCAGCTGTCTGTTTCAGTAGCGGCAGACTACACAGCTAAAGGTAGCTATAACACAGACATGGGGCCATTATCGTAAAGCGCCTAGACGGTTGGACAACTGGCTGATGATTTGATCAATCTCTTCGTTAGCCTCCGCTTCGGTATCTAAGTTACCTTTGGGGGTAAGCTGATTTACGACTTCAGGTAGCAGCTCTGCAATGCCTTGGCGCACCTCGGCTTCGTTGGCACCAGTATGCGCTGCCACTTGTTGAATCTCACTTTCATCAAACAATCGATTGACATCGTTTGGATCGAGGTTTTCGTTGTCTTGCTGATTGCTCATCCAAGAGCGTGCTTGGTTTTCATAGCCCATGCCCGTGATTTTGGATAATGCACCGCTCAGACCACCATTACGCTTGATCCAGCTAAGCACCATGGGCATAAGCGCGGCGATAAGCATGCCTTTACCGCCAAAGCCGCTTTGACTGCGCTGACCACCCAGTACGCTTCCTAAGATATCACCCAAACCACCAGCGCCTGCGCTGACACCACCACGCTGCGCGCCGCCAGTAAGACCGCCGATGATATCATCTAGGCCAAAGCCGTTATCAGGTTTACGGTCATACTGCTGCGGATTATAGCCACCTGCCTGACTGCCTCCCAGCACGCTTCCTAAGATATCACCCAGGCCGCCTGTCCGTCTTGTATCAGCCCGCTGATTGACTGGGTTATGCTGGGCGTCGGCAGGATTCATGGCTTGACGAGCCACCTGACTGACTAAATTCCCTAATAAACTCATATTTTTCTCCTTTTTTATCATTATCGTGGTCTAGCACAGTGTTTTTTTAGCCGTTATTTGTCGGTAGCCATTTTTTAACGCCGCTGCCTCACAACATACATTATCACCATAACTTTTATAACCATACTTTCTACAACAGTGTTGTTATAGTCAGCTCAAAGCAAAACTGTCATAAGTTTAAACGCGCTACTGGTATAAATTTTACTTGCGTGCTGCGTCCCCAGAAGCTGCGAAAAATTCATCCCAGTAGCGCTATAACACTTTTAAAGTGTATCGACTATAGTTAGTTGTCAATTAATAGTGATATTAATATAGCAAGCTTTTTCGCTGATCGAGATAGGTATTTTGTTATGACATGTAGGCGCTTGTAAGCCTGTACATCGCTACCAAGGGAAAAGAAGATAAGTATTTAGACCGTATTGCCCGTGCTCATATTGGCCAAAACATTTAGCTCTCGCCACTGCTCGGGGCTGACTTGATCGCGAAAAACTGTCACGGCCAACGAACGCTGATAAGGCTCGATGATATCAAATTCAAAACTGAGCGCCCACTCAAAACGGTGAATGGCTTGTAGATTTGCCAACCATAAGCCCTCCCCCTGCGCCGTACGCATCAACAGCTGCCAGTGTTGATCAAGGCGCTGACTCACTGGCGGCTGGCTTAGATGTAGCAGGATCGGCCGCGATACGGTCAAATAACCAACCACGGCGGCTGTCACCACTAAGACCAGCACGTACTGCCAAAGCGCCAAAGACGCTAATAAACCAAGCCCTATCATGATGCTTGCTAAGCTCAGATATAACAGCAAGCGCAATCGGCTCCTAGGCTCGATAGCAGTATCAATACGCAGGGCAGTTATCGAATCCATGATATCGCGGTAATCTCATAAGGTGTGTGATAGCGAATTAGGGCATCAACTCTTTGGTATGACGCCATGTTTTAATTTTATTGACCAGCGACCAGATATCGTCGCTCTCTGGGCGGTTTTGGTTGGTAAAATAATCCAATAAATCTGGGTCTTCGTGGGTGAGCATTTCGGCAAAGGTCGCCTGTTCAGCAGCATCTGCGGTCAAATACCGCTCTTTGACGTAAGGATCGATATAAAAATCCAGCTCTTTTAGGCCGCGACGAGCTTGATAGATGACGCGGCGCTGCTCATTGGTTGGCTCAGGTTGCTTGTTTGCAGATATGCTCATAGGAAACGCCTCATAGCTAGTAGGTACATTATTTAGTAGATTGATAGTGATGGTTGTTGGTCGTAATGACAGAGGTTTGATGATACTCGGTTAATTGCTGCCAGAGCGCGGCCGCTTGCTGCATCATCGCTACATTATGAGTACGGATGATACTCGCGCCTTGCTGCAATGCCAACAATCCAGCCGCCGTACCGATCGCATCGCGCTCGCTCGCTTGCGTAGTGGCAACTGCTGGTACACCGCTCTTAGTGAGTACCTGTGCCAAAAAACGCTTACGCGAGATACCAAACATCAATGGCAAACCAAGCGTTTGTAACTTATCAAGCTGGGTCAATAGTGCACGATGATGCTCGTAATCTTTTGCAAAACCAAAGCCTGGATCGATGATGAGGTTTTCACGCTTCACGCCAGCACAGGTCACCTCTTCAATACGAGCAAGCAGCTCGCGACTGACATCACCGATTACCTCGTCATATTGCGCCAACTCATTCATGGTCGTGGGCTCGCCGCGCATGTGCATCAGCATCACCGGTATATCAAGTGCTGCTGCTAATTGGGCTGCACCCTCACGTCTGAGCGCGCGTACATCATTCCAAATATCAGCGCCTGCATCAAACGCTGCTTGCATCACAGTCGGGCTACTGGTATCGATCGACAGCCAAATATCCTGACCCATCTCACCTAACTGCTGACGAATGGCTGTCACCACTGGCACCACACGCTGCACCTCTTCATCCGTCGCTACAGGCGTGGCATTTGGACGGGTAGATTCGCCGCCGATATCGATAATCGTCGCCCCTTCATTTATCAGCTGTTTACAATGCTGCAGCGCTTTATCTACCGCGGTAAACTGACCACCATCTGAAAACGAGTCTGGCGTCACATTTAATATTCCCATTACCTGCGGCTGCGATAAATCCAACACTTTGTTGCGGCTGCGAATGCGATAAGTCGGTAAAGGCTGAAACAATGACATAGGCCATCCATTATCAATAAAAGGGACTAAAAAATGAGTAATCGGTATTGGCTACCGTTTGCTTATGATACCAGTAAATCCCATACGGTTCTAAATTCTGAGTAAAATATGAGCCATAAAAAAGCCCTTTATAAAAAGGGCTTTTTAGCTTAAACAGTGATCTGCCAGCGGTCTTTTGCAGTTTTACTTGCTTACTCTACATCGCTGGTAATGGCGGCGGTGTCGGACCCGTTGTTTTAACGTCATTTTTTGACAAGTTCACTTCGTTGGGCTGATACACTCTTGGTGGACGTGGCTCTTCACCTGCCAAAATGTCTTGCAACTGATCCCGATCGATGGTTTCCCACTTCATCAAGGCATCGACCATCGCATGCATCTTGTCTTGGTTGGCTTCGATTAGCTCGCGAGCGATATCATATTGCTCTTCTAACATGCGGCGCACTTCTTCATCGACCTTTTGCTGTGTGGCCTCTGAAATCGTACGGCTGCTAGAGCCAAAATAACCTTGTGAGCTGTCTTCATCTTCATACACCATGATACCTAGCGCATCAGACATACCATACTTAGTGACCATCGCTCGTGCCATTTTGGTAGCACGCTCAAAGTCATTGGACGCGCCCGTTGACATCTGATTGATAAAGACTTCTTCAGCGATACGGCCACCGAATAAAATAGCAATATCATTGAGCATTTTTGACTTATACATGCTGGTCTGGTCATGCTCAGGTAGCTGCCAAGTCACACCAAGGGCAAATCCGCGCGGCATGATCGTTACTTTATGCACAGGGTCGGTACCTGGTAGTAGCTCAGCAACCAAGGCATGTCCTGCTTCATGATAAGCAGTAGCACGGCGCTCTTCTTCGCGTATCACCATCGATTTGCGCTCAGGACCCATATACAGCTTGTCCTTTGCGTCCTCAAAGTCATTCATATCGACGCTGGTTTTGTTGCGACGGGCGGCAAATAGTGCCGCTTCGTTGACCAAGTTGGCCAGCTGGGCACCACTAAAGCCAGGCGTACCACGCGCAAGAGAGCTGGCATCGACACCGATAGTATTCGGCAATTTACGCAAATGTACTTTCAAAATCTGCTCACGACCTTTGATATCGGGTAAGCCTACTTGTACCTGACGGTCAAAACGACCTGGACGCAGTAGCGCTTTATCAAGTACATCAGCGCGGTTGGTCGCGGCAATCACGATCACGCCTTCGTTACCTTCAAAGCCGTCCATCTCAACCAATAGTTGGTTCAATGTCTGCTCACGCTCATCATTACCGCCGCCCATACCAGAGCCACGGTGGCGACCAACGGCATCGATCTCATCGATAAAGATGATACAAGGGGCACTCTTTTTCGCTTGCTCAAACATATCGCGCACACGTGAGGCACCCACACCGACAAACATCTCGACAAAGTCAGACCCTGAAATAGAGAAGAACGGTACTTTGGCTTCACCAGCGATGGCACGCGCCAATAGCGTCTTACCCGTACCAGGCGGTCCAACCATCAAAATACCGCGTGGGATGGTCGCACCTAGCTTGGTAAACTTGTCTGGGTCGCGCAAGAAGTCAACGACCTCGACCACTTCTTCTTTGGCCTCTTCACAGCCTGCGACATCCTCAAAATTGACGTTGATTTGATCTTCGGTGAGCATTTTGGCTTTTGATTTACCAAAGCTCATCGGACCACCGCCCTTGCCGCCAGCGCCGCCTTGCATATTACGCATAAAGAATAAAAACAGACCAATAATCAATAAAATTGGGAAACTGGCTATCAGCAATTGCATCAAGACGCTTTGGCGTTTCGGAGCAGTTCCTTGAACTTCAACCTGATTTTCACGCAACAGCGGCATCAGCTCGTCGTCTGACACAGCGGGTCTAATGGTCTCAAAAGATGAGCCATTTTTCTTTTCACCGGTGATTTGTTCGCCGTCGATTTCAACACTGGCTACCTGGTTTTCTGACACCGCGGTCACAAACTCAGAATAGTTAAGGTTATCCGGCTCAGAGGATTGATCAAAGCCGCTAAACACCAGCACCAAAATGCCGATTACCACCAGCCACAATAAGGTATTTTTTACCATGTCGCTCACTAGTTATTCCCATCCCTTACTTATTGGTGTGTTTACTAAACACGTGACGTCCATAAACGTTTGGCTCATTTGACGATATATAAATCTCAACGAGCGTATCGGGCGTTTATTATCAGACGACTTTGCCTAAAACTCATGCTTAAAACAAAGTTAATATACCATGATATGTGGTGTTTCCCTGCATAATTCAAGCAGGTTTCACTTTTATTCAGTTAACGATTGTAGCGGATTTTCACGCATGGTATCCATCTTTTATGATGGCGTACTCTCCCGCTTACAATAGCAGCAACTCATTGAAACTAAAACTATTTGATCGCCACCCAAAACATCTCTTTTGATCGTGGTCGTGAGGCAGCGGGCTTGATGCTACGGATTTTACTAAAATCACGCTGCATCTGCTGACGTAATTCTTGTGTACCCTCACCCTGAAACACTTTCATAATAAGCGCGCCACCTTTGGGTAAGGTTGCCAGCGCAAAGTCGACCGCCAGCTCGCATAGGTACATCATACGCGGCTGATCAATCGCGCGATTGCCAGAAGTATTGGGCGCCATATCTGATAGCACCACATCGACCTGCCGATCGCCCACTTCTGCCATAATCGCGTCAAACACCTCAGCCTCACGAAAGTCACCTTGGATAAAGGTGACATCTGGCAACGCATCCATCGGCAAGATATCAGAGGCGATCAAAATGCCTTTATCACCCACCAACTGCCCAGCCACTTGTGACCAGCTACCAGGCGCACTGCCCAAATCCACAACCGTCATGCCTTTTTTTATTAGGCTGGTCTTTTCGTTGATTTCTAGGAGCTTATAAGCTGCGCGGGCGCGGTAGCCGTCTTTTTGGGCCTTTTGTACATAATGGTCGTCAATATGCTCTTGCATCCAAGCACTGCTGCTTTTTGACAATTTTTTGTTTTCGATACGCGTGGCCAAAATACCTGCTCCTATTACTCTGCAAAACTTTATGCGCTTTGATAACGATACACTTTGAAACGCTTGATGCACGCAAGACATAGTACCAATGAGGCGATTTGTCTATAAATGCGCTTAAATCATCAAATTCTCTTGGTTAAATAACTGTTTTAAAAGGCAGTAGCGTTTATAATGTGGTCAAACCTTCAGTTTAACATTTTCGGCACGTAAAATCGTGCAAAATCCCGCCGATCTCATGCAAGTTGGTCATAGATTATCTATAATGATCACTCACTGCCGTTGGCGGTAATATTTTTATTTTTATCAATACCTAGGAATTCTATGCAACTCGATAACGCTACCATCAAACGTCTAAAAGGCATCGGCCATGAGCTAAAGCCTATCGTTATGATTGGCAACAAAGGCATCACGCCCACCATCACCGAAGAGATTGATCGCGCTTTATCAGATCATGAGCTCATCAAGGTAAAACTACCGGCCGGCACCAAAGAAGAACGTGATACCATCGGCGCAGCGCTTGCGGCGGCGGCAAACGCCACTTTGGTACATTCTATCGGTCGTATGGCGTTGCTACTACGCCAAAACCCAAATGCCAATCCAAAACTCTCTAATCTCACTCGTCACGCCCAGTAGTATGTCGGTACAAAAAGGCGGTGTGGATTTAGTGCGGATAAATAAATGGTCGTACTGTGTATGACCATGCCGCAATACGCCTGCTATCTGCTATACCCTAAAACCGCGCGGCATGTTGCTCGCGGTTTTTTGCATGATGGGTATATAATCAATCTACTCTAAATTAAATACTGGTAGCACTCTGGCACCGCAGTTTTTATGTAGGATATAACTATATAGACCTAGCGCAATAGACCTCGCGCAGTATTCATACTACCTATCGAAAAGACTGCCTATCAAAACTAGTGCGTATCAAAACAGTGATTACATCATGAGCCAAGTCTTTCATTTACGTTTAGCCACCGACAGCCTCGCCATCCAGGCGCAGCAATTAGGTGTCAGTATCGCTGCGCTATCAGATATCCGCGTGAGCGTACACGCAGACATCAGCAAGACGTCGCCT
This sequence comes from Psychrobacter halodurans, assembly GCF_017498075.1. Taxonomy (NCBI): domain Bacteria; kingdom Pseudomonadati; phylum Pseudomonadota; class Gammaproteobacteria; order Moraxellales; family Moraxellaceae; genus Psychrobacter; species Psychrobacter halodurans. The sequence goes on along the minus strand of NZ_JAGBKN010000011.1, from coordinate 35,873 downwards.
TTTTATCTACAGCTTCATTATCAGCTCAGCATGCCCACACCCTCTATGGCGCACCGACTAGAGTGGCCAGTATGGCAGTCAGACAAGGTCGGTTTTGCAGACTATCTGTGGGAGGAGACCTGCCTTGAGTGCTTTATCAGTGCTAAAATCCCGCAAGCTCCTATGGCAAAGGCAAACGTACCTTATATCGAAATCAATGCTAGTCCAGATGGTCGTTACGCACTGTATCAGTTTGATGGCTATCGGCACCCAGATACTTTGCCGCCGCCAGCCTTGATGACAGATATACAAACCCGTGCCACGCTCGATTGGCCAACATCGAGCGTAAACTCAAGCTCAGGTGTAAACTTGGCCCGCTCAGTTGATTTTGAGCGTTACTTGCATATACCAGTGACGCCATTGCCGCATCAGCAATACGCCGTATATGGCACCGTGATTGAGCACCTCCACCCCTGCGTTATCTTATGGGTGGATAAAACGGCGCTATATTTTGCGCCCTCTCACGCTACCCCGCCTGATTTTCACAATCGCCAGCATTGGTGCAAGTTTGTGCTTTAGCTGTTGTGTGCTTCGTGCTATGACAACACAAATAAAAAAACTCAGTAACGTCATAAAGAGCATTACTGAGTTTGGAGAAAACCGGTAAATCAGCTCACTATCAGCTGATTACTAAACAGATTATTATTTGTCTGCCATGGCAAGATAGATACCACGATCTGAGGCATCATCTACGTATTGTGAGTCGCGCCATGTGGTATAACTATGGACACCGCTGTATGGGCTGATACCTTTTTGGCGGAAGTCAGATACCCAGTCGGTACCATCAAAAATCTGGATATGGCCGTGCGGGCGTCTTGAGCTACGGTCATAGACGATCACATCACCCACCTGATGCGGTGTGTCATTACTGATTTTGGTAAAGCCTGCTTGGGCAAGCGTGCCACGCGTGGCGTACTGATACGCTGAAGGATTTGGCGTAAACTCATAGCCTGCTGATTGCAAGGCTTTACGGACATAGCGGGCACAGTAGCCAGAGCTTCTAGACAACGCCACGCGTGAAGCACGTGCTGCGGCAATGGCAGGGGCTGAGTTGCTATCAGGTACACGGCTTGCTTGCTGCTGGCGCTGCTCATAAGAGAGGCGGCTGGTGAGCGAGGCAAGTTGATATTCTTTTTGCTTGGCATGAGCACTTAGGTTGTCAATTGCTTGACTGATTTCATCATTACTATAAACATGGGCGCCGCTATTGGTGCTATAGATATTGCGACTAGAACCGTAGCTCACAGAAGTAGAGATGTTTGTGACGGTATGACTCAAGGTATTATTTGGTTGAAAGGTCGTTTCGACAGCACCACTCGTCTGTGCTATGCCCATTCCCAATACTGACAAAATTAATAAAGCTTGTTTCATAAATTTACTACCTATGGTTAATACAGGATTGCTCGTCATCCATGACGACGCATCAATTAATTTAGAGGATATTCACATCAAGCAAACATGATAAAATCCTTATCACAACCACTTCTTTTATCCTGACTCACACCGATAGTTTTGGTCTGGTCAACTGCCTCATCACTCACTTGTTATATACTGTGGTTAGCATGTTTATGATAAATATCGTTTTTGTCACCTACTAGATGAGTTATCACGATGTCAAAAAAACAGCCCAATCGGCTTGCCAAACTTATTGATCATCAAGCTTTTGCTGGTAGCGCACTACCCCAAACCCTTGCTGATAATATGCAGTTTTATATAAAAGCGACCAATGAGATAAAAGCGCTACTGGTAGACTGTCTACCTGAGGAAATCCTCAATAGCTGCTGGGTCGTCGGACTTACTGCTGAGCAATTGGTGCTCAGTGTCAGCTCAATGACGGCTGCTAACCATATTCGCTATTTACAGAGCGCGTACTTGCAAGTCCTTAATGAGCAGTCAATTACATTTAAACAACTCAAGCAAATTCGCGTCATTGTAGCCAATACTTCTACTGAAAATCATGTATCAAAATCATCTTCAGGGCTAGCGGCGGCCTCATCAAAATCTCGTAAAGCTAATAAAAATCAGGCTCTTAGCCAAAACACAAAGCGGACTATATCACAGGCTGCAGAGCATGTCACCACTGATGAAAATCTCAAAAAAGCACTTTTGCGCCTAGCAAATCACTAAAAATCATCTCGTTACTATGTAAAGTTATGTAAACAAAAACAGAAAATCATCCCTTGAACGCTGGGTTTTTGTAATATTGCAAACAAAAAAAATCGTCTATCGCTTTCATTCAAATAATGAATGAAAGCGATAGACGATTATAAAATTATCCACAGCTTTTATATTGTCTAGGTTAGCACAGAATTATTAAAGTAAGCTAAACAATATATTCAAAAACACGAATATTCTATGACTGTAAGCATGGGCAACTTATGTAATATTGCGTAAATGTTTCGATACTTCGTGTATATTCCTGTATTTATCCTTCAACAGCCAAACCATTGAGTGGCAAATATTCGATCGGACAAGTTACGTTGTCATCAAATGTTACAATTTCAAAGTTATCATGATTGGATAATATCTCACGTACCAGCAAATTGTTTAGAGCATGACCAGATTTATAGGCATTAAAACGACCTAAAATAGGATAACCTATCAGATATAAATCGCCCAATGCGTCTAAAATTTTATGACGGACAAATTCATCATTGAAACGCAGGCCTTCTTCGTTGAGCACGCTCATATCATCGATGACAATGGCGTTGTCCATACTGCCGCCTAGCGCCAAGTTGTTTTGACGCAAAGCTTCGATATCGCGTAAAAACCCGAATGTACGAGCCGAGCTGAGCTGCTCGATGAAGTTTTGGGTCGAGAACTGCAATTGGGCATGCTGAAAGTCTTTGTCGATAGCAGGATGGTCAAAGTCAATCTCAAAGTTTAACTCAAAACCCTCATAAGGGCGCAACTCTGCCCATTTATCATCGACTTTTACTCGTACAGGTCGCACAATCTTGATGAATTTTTTGGGTGCTTCTTGCTCACAGAATCCCGCTTCCAGCAGTAAAGCGACAAAAGGCGCCGCACTGCCATCCATGATAGGTATCTCTGATGCCGACACGCGAATCAATAAATTATCAATACCCAGTCCAGCAACCGCACTAAGCAAATGCTCTACTGTACCCACGCGCGTACCTCCAAAGACCAGATTGGAGGACATCATGGTATCTTGTACCAAAAAGGCACTGGCTGGAATCGGTTGGCTACCGGCGATGTCTGAGCGCTCGAAAACAATACCTGTATCGACTGGCTGCGGATGAAACGCTAAGTCAACAGGCTGACCACTATGGAGACCAGTACCTGTAACGGCTATCGCTGTTTTTATGGTTCTTTGGTTCATGGCTGTCTTCTCACATATTTTGTTACAATTGCCATAGTGTACCATTTCCCGCCCCTATTTCGCTATAGTTAAAAGTAGCTAATTTACTTATCTCCTTGATTGATAACACTTATCACTGATTTTTTGCCGTCATCTGTGGTCTGTTTTTTCTCTTATATCCGTATCTACATCTCAAAATCTGTCATACTTTTTAACACTTAGATCAGGTTTGTAAACTACAGCAGACACAAAAAAGCCAGCAATGTATGCTGGCTTTTTTGTCTATATCTTATATGACAGACAAAATCTGTATGACAAACTACTTGTTTTGCTGACGCTTTAGATAGTCTTGAATACTGTTGGTTTTGGTCTTAGGCTGCTCTTGTATAGTGTTTGCACGGGCAGCATGGTCTTGATACATTTGCGCTTGTGATTGCTTTTGACTGTTTAACGCACTGGTATGTACGTTAGGATCAACAGGCTGAGTACTGTTTACAGATGGTACTGGTTGCTCTTTCACTTCCGGCTCTTTGCCAGCGTTTTCGTCTAAAGTAAGGCCGGTTGCGATGACGGTAACATGCAAATCATCGCCCATCTTTTCATCGATCACTGAGCCGTAGAAAATATGCGCGTCATCAATGTCTGTGATTTCTTCAACGATTTCACTGATTTTGCTCATCTCGTCGAGTGATAATGACTCAGAGGAGATAACGTTGACCAACAGGCCTTTGGCATTTTCTAGGCGTAAATCATCAAGTAGTGGCGATCTGATGGCTTTTTCTGTGGCTTGACGAGCACGATCATCACCGCTGGCGCGACCAATTCCCATCATAGCGTGACCTTTGGCTGTCATCGCGGTGCGAATATCGTTAAAGTCAATATTAATCATACCTTCGCTGGCGATGGTCTCAGCGATACCTTGAACCGCATGCAATAATACGTCATCGGCTTTTTTAAAGGCATCCTGCATTGAGATATTGCCATAGACGCTCATCAGCTTGTCGTTTGGAATGGTAATGATAGAGTCTACAAAATTGGTCAGCTGCTCGATACCTGCCTTTGCCGCTTTGATGCGTTTACCACCTTCAAATTTAAATGGCGTGGTCACCACAGCAACTGTCAACACTTCCATCTCTTTTGCGATACGAGCCACCACTGGCGCGGCACCCGTACCCGTACCACCACCCATTCCAGCGGTAATAAACACCATGTCTGAATGCTCAAGCAAGCCGCGGATGGCTTCTTCTTCGCTCTCTGCTGCTTCGCGGCCTACTTCTGGGTTGGCACCAGCACCTAGCCCGCGGTTGGTCTTTGCGCCCAGCTGCAGTTTATGCGGCGCTGTCAGACGGTCAAGTGCTTGTTTATCCGTATTGGCACAGACGAAGGTTACACCTCTAATCCCTTGTTGTACCATATGTTCAACCGCATTACCGCCGCCGCCACCCACACCGAATACTGTGAAGCTTGCTTGGCCGTTATTTTGAAGCTGGTTATCATCTGGCATGGTGTATTTTAACATAAAAAAGATTCTCCAGTTGCAGATAGCGTAATGGTCGATACGTAGTAACGCACTCATGTGGCGCGCTATCGACATACTATATATAAATGTATTTAAATAAAATAGGGTAAATGGCCCAAATAGTTTGTCTAAGACGTAATATGTCGTCTTAGCACGGTATTTACTGCTCAATCTATCGTTTGTCGGTCTCGCTCTTGCCTCACCCCTCTATAAGCCTATATCAGAGTGTCTCGACTAAAAGCATGACCCAACAGCATCAGTGGCACTTAGCAGCGTCATAGTATCTTTTTTAAGACATTGGCAAAACGCTGGCCTGCGCTCTGAAAAACGCCCGTGACACGGCTTTTTTTGATGGCTTCAGGCTCGCTTTTTTCACTGCGGCGAAACTGCTCACTTTGACTATATAGTAGTGTACCAAATGCCGTCTGATAAGCGCGATCATTCACTTGGATATTGAGCTGTCTAAACGCTTCGTCATTATCAAAATGATTGTGTGCGCTGATTGCAGGATGAGTATTGGTCAGCACCACCGGCATTTTGAGCAGCTTTTTGGTAAAGGGTATCATGCCTTTAATGGCCGTACCGCCGCCTGTGAGCACGATGCCTTTATCAATATAGCCGATTAGGTCAGCCTCATGCAATTGACGCGCCACTTCGGTAAATATCTGTATATAGCGCGCTTCAATAATACGTGCCAGATTATAGGTACCGATATTGATCTCGTCATTCGAGCCTTGTGGCTTAAAAAGAAAAAACGAGCTGGGATCGACGCTATTGACATCGACGGTACCATACGTTTTTTTGAGTTTTTCCGCCTCAATCATCGAGATGCCAAAATCTGCTGAAATGTCCATCGTTACCTCATGGCTACCCGTGGCGATACAATGGGTAAAAATCAGCTTGTTTTCTTTGTAAACACAAATACTGGTCGTACTAGCGCCAATATCCACCAAGCAAACCCCTTGCTGGCGCTCATCGCTCATCAAGCTATATTCCGCACTAGTCACCGCATCAAACACAATATGATCGATGCCGACATCACAGCTTTGTAAGAGTTTTTGGATATTTTGGCGACTAGAAACCGGCATCATCATCATGTGATACATTACGGTGATGTTGTGCGCCATCATCTCAATGGCATCATCGACCATAAAGTCTTGCTCATCGACATAGATACCCTGCTGGCAGCAATGCATCAGATAATAATCTGGCGACAAATCGCGGGATTTGGCATTGGATAGGGCTTGCACCATGTCTTTGGCACGGACCACTTCGTCTTCGACTCGCACCTCACCTGCACTGTTGCTACTGAGGAGCTCTGGCGTGGCAAGCGTGAGCCACACACTATGCACGCGGCAATTGGCCGTGTCTTCGGCTTCTTGAATGGCTTGTTTGATGGCGCCTTGTAGACGTTCGCGGTGTTTGATTTGCCCTTGATAAAAATCACTGTTTTTAACTTGTCCCACGCCCAGTATGCGAATGTCTGTTGCAGAGACGACATTACCTATCACGACATATACTGCCGTGGCGCTTAGATGGACAACAACCAGATTTTCAGTATTTTTCATGGTACCAGACAAATTATCGCTAAACAGGAGAGCAGATGACGTCTCCATTAAATCATTAAAACCATCGCTATATTCTTTGTAGTAAATAAACAACTTGTACTAAATAAAAAACTTGTATTAAATAAACAGCGTCTATCTGTCGGTGCGCTATGACTGGCTGTTTATCAGGTTTGTGCAAGACCGCTCATGCTTATCTTTCTGAGCCGGCTCTTATCATTTTTTACTCAATATCACCACCGATTACGATGAGCGCGCTGGTGGCGCGCTGATATCCCAAGAGATGGTAAAACCATTTTTATAACGTAAGTCCACTGACTGTATCTCATCACGGCGATCGCTTAATTGATTGGCCAGTAATTGACTCAGATTAAGCAGTTTTTGCGCCGTATTTTCGTTATCGACAATCACTCGCAGTCCATTATCAAAACGAATCAGCCACGTCATTCTGGGTGATAAGATGATGTCCTCGACCTGTATACCTAGCGGCGCATACCAGTCGTTGACTTGCTGCATTTGCTGCATGATGACTGGTGCTTGTGATATCTCACCTTGCAGCGTCGCAAAACCCTCTTGCGCCAGATCTTTGCTATCAGCAGGCACAAAAACCGCGCCTTTTGCATCGACCAGTCGCTCTGTACCAAAGTTTGCAATCGCTTGTTTGGGCAGTGCCGTCACCACGATGCCGCGTTGCCAATCGCGTGAGACACTCACTTGATCGACCCATGCCAGCCCTGTCGCGATATCTCTGAGCGCTTGCAAATCAGAGGTAAAAAAACTACTGACTTTTTGCTGATTCATCACTTGGCTGAGCGAACGATACTGCGTCACGGTCAAGCCCTGATTGCTCACATGAATAGCAGCTGGCGGGGCATCTCGCAGCGCCTTGCCGCCCATCAGTAGTATCAGTACCAACAAACCTAGTACCAAGACCATAAATAAGTATCTAACCGAAGTCGGTACTTGAAAACTAGAGGTCGGGCGACGGGTTTTATCACTCATCAAGTCAGTTGCCTCGTTGACAGTTTGAGCCATAACGACCTTTTTTCCTATATTTGCATAGATTGCTCATGCTGTTTGTTGATATAAATTGGCTCATCGATGTTGCAAACCGTTTAAGTGCAAACCTTTGAAATAGTAGGTTAGCAAATACTTGGGAAAAAACGACATTTATAGTGCGCTCATGCTCTGTTAAATGTAACATTTTTCTTACTTTATGAACGACTTATGACAGCTGATCATAAAAAACACAAATATCACCAAAACAACCCAATAATTACAATATTAACGTATTTTGTGGTCAAACAATAGCCTAACCCCAAAGAGTGACTATGAATTTACACAAGTTTACATGAAGCTATGACACAGCAGCGCTAGCGATACATTATCCGTTTTCATGCCTTGCAGACTTTTGGGTAAAACGGCTTTTGATAAACCCTGCTAAACAGTCTGAGACAAAATATGCCAGCACAGCGCGTCAAAATCCATACCGCGCGCTTTTGCAGCCATCGGCACCAAGCTATGACTGGTCATCCCAGGTACTGTGTTGATTTCTAACAGCCAAAAATTGCCCGCCTCATCCTGCATGGCATCGATGCGGCCCCAGCCTTTGGCATCGACGGCACGGAACGCGGCAAGGCTCAGCTCTTGTAAGTGCTTTTCGTCGGTGGCACTTAAGCCGCAAGGAATATAGTAGCTGGTGTCGTTGCGATTGTATTTGGCCTCAAAATCATAGAAATTGGTGATATCGGCAGGCTCAAGGCGAATCACAGGGTAGGCCTCGTCATCGATGATCACGATGGTAAACTCACGACCAGTAATCCAGCGCTCTGCCATGACCGCGTCGCCGCACTGCACGGCTGTTGCATAGGCGGCCGGTAGCTCGTCGAGATTGTTGACTTTGGTCATGCCAATGCTTGAACCTTCATGCACCGGTTTGATAATGAGCGGCAAACCCAGCATATTGACCACTTGCTGCCAATCGGTGTCGGCTGTCAATAATGAGAATGGCGCGGTTGATAAGCCGCACCCTTGCCATAACTGCTTGGTGCGTACTTTATCCATACCCAGTGCCGAGGCCAAAATACCTGAGCCTGTCTGCGGAATATCGAACCATTGCAGCACGCCTTGTAGCAAGCCGTCTTCGCCGCCGCGGCCATGCAAGACATTAAACACGCGATCATACTGACGAAGCTCGGTGATGTCTTGGTGCTTAGGATCAAAATGGGTGGCATCAACGCCTTGGTTTTGCAAAGCTTGCAAGACAGCAGCCCCGCTGTCTAACGACACGCTGCGCTCATTGCTACTGCCACCATAAACAACGGCCACTTTACCAAATTCACTGGCATTTTTGACTTTAGAGGTCACCTCTTTTGATGACTGCTCTTTGGTTGATTGTTTGTTTTCCATACTGCTCTTCCCTGCTTGTGCCGCTGCTGCGATGGCTGGCTCTGGGTTGATGATAATGGTTTTATCCTCAGTGATAGGCTCATCTTGTTTTAGCGTCTCTGCTAGGCTATCTGGAGTGTCTTGCTGAGTTTGTATCGTCATGAGGATAATTCCTAAAGGTCTTTTAGCTTACTGGATATAAAGGTTGTTTGCGGCCAAGTCGATGGCAATCTGCCCAACATTACCAGCGCCTTGAGTGATCAGCATGTCATTGGCCTTTAATAAACGCTGCATAGCAGGGGCCAGATTGTCCTTATCGATAATCGTCGGCTCGACTTCACCGCGCAGACGGATACTGCGTGCTAAGGATTTGGTATCAGCACCAGCAATCGGATTTTCGCCTGCAGAGTAAACTTCTAATAACAACAACTCATCGACGCTTGAGAGCACTTCGACAAACTCATCATAGCAGTCACGTGTGCGGGTATAACGGTGCGGCTGAAACAGCATCACCAAGCGGCGATCCGGAAAGCTTTGGCGCGCCGCTTTAATCGTCGCATCGACTTCTTTTGGATGATGGCCATAGTCATCGATGAGTAACACATTGCCCTCATCGATAGGCACAGCGGCGTGCTGCTCAAAGCGGCGACCAACGCCTTCAAACTTTTGCAAAGCGCGAGTAATCGCCTCGTCATCGACGCCTTCATCGGTCGCCATGGTGATAGCGGCCAGCGCATTGTAGACGTTATGGATGCCAGGGATGTTTAAGGTAAGACGCAGCGGCTCGCGGTCGCGGCGCAATACGGTGAAATGCGTCTTGGTGCCTTCACTCACCACATCGATCGCTTGCACATCATTAAAAGGCTCAAGCCCAAAGGTCAATACTGGACGGCCAATATCGTCAATCATCGCATACAGCTCAGGATCATCACCGCAAACCACAGCCAAACCATAAAACGGCATGTTTTGTAAAAACTGAATATAAGCTGATTTGAGCTTATCAAAGCTGTTTTCGTAGGTGTCCATATGGTCTTGATCGATATTGGTCACAATGGCCGCCATCGGATGCAAGGACAAAAACGACGCATCTGACTCATCGGCCTCGGCCACCAAATAACGACTGCTACCGAGCGCCGCGTTTTTGCCAGACGCATTGAGTTTACCGCCGATGACGTAGGTCGGGTCTAGCTGCGCCTCTGCCATCATCGTGGTCAATAAGCTGGTGGTGGTGGTCTTGCCATGTGCACCCGCAACCGCGATACCATGACGATAACGCATCAGCTCGCCCAACATATCAGCACGGCGCACCACAGGCAGGCGCGCTTCTAACGCTGCTTTAACCTCAGGATTGCTCCGATCAATCGCGGAGGACACAACGATGACATCGGCGTTGGCGATGTTTTTAGAGTCATGCCCAATCGATATATCGATACCAATCTGCTGTAAGCGGCGCGTCACCACACTGTCAGCAATATCAGAGCCGCTGACCTGATAGCCTTGATTGTTCATCACCTCTGCGATACCGCACATCCCCGAGCCGCCAATACCGACAAAATGCAGATGTTGAATACGGCGCATTTCTGGTATTTCGATCAAACGTTTGGGTAGAGATTTTTCAGAGGTAGACATAAGAGATTCTCTTGGTTAAAGGCAAATAAAATAGGGTAAGTCAAAATAACGGATTAAGACAATCAGCCTCAACGCCTGTCGCTGACAACGGTAGAAACTATAACGTTTGCCAAATGATATCAGCAACCTGCTTGCTGGCATGGCGATTGGCAAGCGCGTGGCCTTTCTTGGCCATCTCCAAACACGTGGCGCGATCCAGTGCCGCCAGCTCTTGGCTCAAGCGCTGCGCGGTCAGCTCAGACTGCGGCAATAAAATCGCAGCATCGTGGTCAGTTAACGTGCAGGCATTGGCGGTTTGATGGTCATCCACCGCGTGTGGCAATGGCACAAAAATCGCCGCAATACCGACGTTTTGAATCTCAGTGACCGTCAAAGCGCCGGCACGGCATACGATGACATCTGCCCAATTATAGGCGGCGGCCATGTCATCGATAAAAGGCTGTACCACAAACGTGTGCTGACTCAAATCTTCATGATCGTAGGCCGCTTGCGTTGTTTGTTCATTATTACGGCCGCATTGATGACGCACATCAAACGGCTGATCTAATAGCGCCAAAGCCTTGGGCACATTGGTGTTGAGCGCTTGTGCACCCAGCGATCCGCCTACTACTAATAGCTTTAGGGGCGTGCTGTCGTGGATATCATAACGCTCAGTAGGCTTTGTGACGCCCGTAATGGCGTTGCGCACAGGGTTGCCCACTGTCTCAAGCTTAGCATCCTGCTGGCTATTGGCAAACGTATCTTCAAACGCTTGTAGCACCTTGGTCGCCATCTTGGACAAATAGCGATTGCTCATACCAGCGATGGCGTTTTGCTCATGAATGATCAGTGGAGTTTTGGTCAAACGCGCTGCAATACCGCCAGGCGCGGTGACATAGCCTCCAAAACCCACCACCATATCGATCTGATTGCTACGAATCACTTTGATAGCCGCCATCGTCGCCGAAAGCAGGGTCACCGGCAGCTTTAAGAGACGGCCAACGCCCTTGCCACGCAGACCCTGCATATCGATTGCATGAAAGCGGTAGCCTGTCGGCTCGACCAAGCGATTTTCCATACCAGCGGGCGTGCCCAGCCAGTGAATCACCGCGCCGCGTTTGCTCAGCTCTTCACTAACGGCCAGTGCCGGAAACACGTGGCCACCTGTCCCAGCAGCCATCATTAGTATATGCGGTGTTTTCATGAACCCCTGCCTATCTTTTTTTTATTTATATGAAGCACTTATTGTCCTATCGTGGTCATGGCTCACCGTCCAAAATGAGCCGCCGAAAGCTGGCATAGTATAGTGTAAATTATGGGCTGATATATAGTACTTTATGCACAGTTCATAACAAAAATCCAAGCCATGAAAAATCACGGCTTGGGCGTTATTAGCGGGTGCTTAGAGGCGCATTTTTCGGCCCCATCTTAGCACAAGGTTTTTTTCTCATTGTGCACATACTTTAGTAATAAATTACGCTATCGTTACTGCTTTGTTTATTCAGCACACTTGCGCTCGATTGCGATAATCAAATCTGTAGCAATATTGGTGCCACACTGGTCATCAATCTCGCGTACACAAGTTGGACTGGTAACGTTAATCTCTGTAATACGGCCGCCGATCAAATCAAGCCCGACAAACATAAGACCTTTTTCTTTGACGATGGGCGCGACGACCTCTGCCACTTGACGCTCCATATCGGTGAGCGGCATCGCCACCCCACTACCACCGGCCGCAAGATTGCCACGCGTCTCGCCTTTGACTGGAATACGTGCCAAGCTATAATCAACCACCACGCCATCGACGATGAGCACACGCTTATCGCCCTCAGCGATCTCAGGTAAGTAGCGCTGCGCCATGATCGGCAAAGTCTCAAGCTCAGTCAAAATCTCTAACGTCACCCCGATATTTGGGCTGTCAGCGGTCAGGCGAAAAATACCGGTGCCGCCCATGCCGTCTAAGGGTTTGACGATGACGTCTTGTTGCTCGGCGATAAACTGGCGAATGTGTGCCTGTTTGCTGGTCACAATCGTCGGACTCATATAGCTGCTAAACCAAGTGGCGAACAGCTTTTCATTACAGTCGCGAATCGCTTGTGGGTCATTGACCACCAATACGCCTGCCGCTTTGGCATGATCCAGCATATAGGTGGCATAAATGAAGCGCATGTCAAACGGTGGATCTTTACGCATCAAAATCACATCAAAATCACTGATCGCGCCTGTGGCCTTGTCGCCCAAGCTATAAAAATCTGCCGGATCACGTTTGACGGTCACAGGCTGGGTATCGGCCATCAACTGACCGCGATCCAGCCACAGATCATGAATCTGACAATAGCCAAGCGTATGACCACGGTCTTGAGCCGCCCACATCATCGCCAAGCTGGTGTCCTTTTTATAATTGACCTGCTCGATAGGGTCCATGATGACCAGTATGTGTAAGGATTTTTTTTGATTTTCTTGGCTCATAATAAGACTCATTTATATTAGATGGTTTAGGCGCGCTGATATATAACTGATATACAGTCGATATGCATACTGTCAATCACAGAGCAGCAGTCACTATAACGATAATGACCAACTATACACCGTACTGCGCGCGGTAATGCTGCATTTTTGCAAGTTGGGTGGCGTCTTTGTACTGGCCGTTTGCCGCTGCCAAGTAGCTGATCAGATCGTCGATATCGACCAATGCTCGTACTGGTACGTTTAGCGTCGCGGCCAGCTCTTGGATAGCAGAGTGCTCACCTTGGCCTTTTTCTTTGCGATCAAGCGCCACGATAATACCTGCCACGCTGGCGCCCGCTTGCTCGAGTATCTCGACCACTTCGCGCATCGCTGTGCCAGCCGTGATCACATCATCGAGCACCCAGACCGCCTTACCGCTGACATCTGCACCCACCAAGTTACCGCCCTCGCCATGTGTTTTGGCTTCTTTGCGGTTATAGCCCCATTTGGCGTTGATACCGTGATGCTGCCACAACGCTTGCGCGGTGGCAGCAACGAAAGGAATGCCTTTATAAGCCGCACCAAAGATGACCAGCTCTTGCATGTCCACCTCGTCACTCTCGGTCATTTGTGCCGCCAAAGCATCTGCATAGCCGCGTGCCAGCAGAGACAACATCTCACCTGTCGCCAGCAAGCCTGCATTAAAAAAATAGGGACTGATACGACCAGACTTTAGGACGAACTCGCCAAACTTAAGCACTTGGTTGTCAAGCGCCAGCTGAATAAATTGATGAGAAGAAAAAGAGGCGGTTTGGGCGTCAGCAGTTGCAGCATTTAGCATGAGATATTCCTATAGGCAAAAAAAGGCAAAAAAGTGGCGTTATTGTACGCATTATTGATCAGCTTGACCAACCGTTGATGGCATAATCCTGCATATTGGGGTAACGCATCAATAAGCCATTACGCGATGAGAGGTTAAAGTAACAGTGACTGTCGTGGCTGACTTGTATGTCCCAGCCCAAATGGTAGGCGGCGACCACGATATGCCCTGCAAACACTCGAATTTGCCTATAAACATGGCGCTGCGCAGGCTCACAAATCACCTGACTGAGCAAATAGCTGCGTACGTACTGGCACACTTGCGCCGCACTATAGCTTTGATTGATACTTTTACGCGTCTGGCACTGCTTTAGCGCATGAACCGCCGCGCTGCACGCCATGATGTCAGTGGCCAAGCTGCCCTCGCCCGTTTCAAACTGCTGCGGCTGCAGGATCACCTGCCAGTCATCGGCATAGGCATCGCTTAGTAACTCGTCAGGATTATAGCGCTTGATAAGAGCGCGCAAGGAGGCGGTAGAAGCTTTGGTCTTCTTAGGCGAGCCTGTGCTTGTTTGGTGGGTTTTTACTGAGCGATCAGCAGGCGCAAAACCATAACGATGGAGCGCTGGATACGCGCGCATGGCCTGATGGATATCGGCCATATCCAACAGTATCATGTCACTTAGTGGCGATAGTAGCGGCTGTTCGCTGTGGTTTTGATAAAAGCTGTCAGGCAACTCGACAAGCTTTGCTGCCTGTAATAGCGCCAAATGCTCAGCCAACGCCTCAGAGGCAATCAGCGCCCATTTCGATAAATTGCTGGTACAAGGCTGATAGAACCGCGCAGAGTTGCCGTAAAGCCGGCGCAGCTGACCGTTTAGCCGCCGCGCTGGCTCTGGAATATCACTCAGCGGCCGTGCAGGATCGAGCGGCGCTTGGCTTGGGTCAAAATTAGGGTGCACGATGGCAGGCTGCTGACTATCAGGCAACGTAGAGGAGCGCTCAGCATTGCCTTCTGCCAGCATGTCGCCTGCTGCGTGCTTTGCAGTAGATAAGCGGCTCTCAGAAGTAGAAGGCTGGGTCATGAAATCTCCATCAATAATAAAAAACGATAAGCGCGAAATAAGTACCAACTGTGCTGTATCGGTTTTAAAATAACTGAACGATAGGGTTGATGATAGACGGCTATTTTACGCTTGATGGCGCAAAATATCACGGTAACCTACTTGCCAGTCAGGATAATCAAGCCACGCTAATGGTATATTGCTGTGCAGACGCTTGCCCGTGACAGCGGTTTTTTCATCCGCTATCGCTGGCGGTACTTCTCCCACTTGCGCACTGAGCCAAACACCAAGCTCCAAGGTGGTGACTGGCGCATAATCCGTCGCAATATAAAGCGGCTTTGGCGCAGCAATGGTCAAGACGTTGACGATGATATTGACCAAGTCGCTATCCATAATACGATTGCTCCAGTGGGCAGCGGCGACGGGCTTTTTTTGCGGATCGCGGGCTTGACGCAGGCGCATAAGACGCTCGCGCCCATAGATACCACTAGGGCGAATAACAATGGCGCGATCAGCAAAGCCTTGCTGCAGTACCTTTTCTGCTTGCAAGATAATTTGCGAGGCTTCGCGCTCAGGCAGGGTCGGCACCGTCTCTTCGTCTATCCACTCGCCGCCATCTTGCCCATAAACACCCGTTGACGAAATAAACACAACGCGCGTCAGATGTGGCAGTTGCTCGGCCAGCGCCGCTACATGCTGAGCAATCGCCAAATAGCTGTTTTGATAACCGCTGGCTGAATAGTCATCCGGCGTGACGATAATCGCCAGATGGGTAAAGTCTTGTAGCTCATCAGCGCGCAAGCACAAGGCATCTGCTTGCATAAAGCTTGCTTGATCATTTAAATCATAGTGCTCGCGGGTGCGGCGAGCAAGACCGGTGACTGATAAACCGTCCTGCGCCAGTTTATTGGTCACGGGCAGTCCGATGTCGCCTTGTCCGATAATCAGTAGGTGCATACTCATTTTATATCCTTAAAAATAGCGTCGGTATGACAGCTGTATATCGTCATTGGCGTCGATACGCTCCTGCCACTCATAGCTGGCATTGATGCGCACTGCTTGATTTTTATCGATATCGTACTGTAGGCCGATGCTTGAGATTGGCTGCCAATAATGACTGCGAACGTCTGGGTCGTCACTGCTGCCATGATACCAATATGGCAATTGCAATTGGGCCTGCGCGCGTAACTGATTGTTAATCTGATAGTCACAGCCTGCATTGACCCCAGCACCGAGACGAAAGCCTTTATGGATGCCGCGGCCTGTTTGCCCCTTCCCTGACAATAGGGCGTAGCATAGCTGCGGCGGCATCTCTCCGCTACCAGCTTTTGGGCTGCCAAGCGCCCACGACCAACCCGTCTCATAGCCGGTGCTACCGACCAAGTGATCGCGCCCTGATGGTTGCGAGCCATCATTTACGCGGGTCGCCTCGACACTGGCGCCCCAGGTTTTGCCTTGTTTGGCGGTATTGACAGGATTAAAAGAGCGACCTCGCAGGATTGTAAAATTCTCTAATACCACACGGTCCGGCTCATGGTCTTTACTGGTGTCTGTCTCATAAAAACGCACGGTCGCAGCCAGTGCCTCTAGATTAAAAAACTGAGGAAATCCTGAAGCACGATCCAAGGTATCATGGAGTCCCAAACGCAACCCCACATCAAGGTAGCCATTATCACCGCGCTGACCTGCGCCAATCTGAGCCACTTGCAATGGATGTCTATCGATTGGGTTGTTGTCGGAGGCAATAATGCCATGATCTATGATGGTTTTTTTATCGCCAGCTGAGATACTCGATGCCACATTGCGCGCGGCTGATTGAATATTACTCGCGTCATCATTGGTGAGATTTTGATAGCCCAGTGCGGCCGCCTTGGCCTTATTTAGCTCGGCTTGACGCACGGTACTATCAGATGGGGTATAACGGGCATCTGCCAATAAAGACTCCTCATCAAGCAGCTTGACCACATCGGAGGGAATGACCACATAAGGCAGCTGGCTGAGCAAATCCTGCTCGGGGCGCACCACATCGATCAGACGCAGAATCTCAGAGGCGCAGTTGTCCGTGGTAAAATAATAAGGAATATCTAAATCCTTAGTCTCCCACACATGCAGGATGATCTGCTGCACCTCTGCGGGTGTCAAGTCCAACTGATACGTCCACGCGTCACGCTCATCGTCTTTGAGATATTTGGCCAGCTTTTCGGGATAAGGGTCGATCTCAATTCTATTATTATACCCGCCGCTGGTGGCTTTAATGGCATAAATAGCAAACGCATCGTCAGGGTCGCCATCGACAGTGTCATTGAGGGCGTAAGCATGGTGAATCTGACTGGGGTCAGCAGCACTGATCGGTGAGTCGATACGTAGCAAGGTATGGGCGAACGCGGAGATTGGATTGTCCAAGTACTCCTCAGCAAACATAATGGACAGCTGCTCGGGGTTTAGCATCGCCATCCACTCTGTCAGCTCAGGGCAGTCCGCTTGCAAGCTTGAGCTATCAATGCCTAGCCTCTGAGTGAGCCAGTGTGTGCGCGCAGGAAACCGGCAAATAGCTGACTGTGCATCGCTGCTGGGTTTGGACTCAGGCGGTGCGACCCTCTGCTCGGCCAAGGCCACTAGCAGCGCATCCAGCTCAGCGCCAGCGTCGTGCTGGCCGTCAGTGCTGAGGAAAAACGTAGGACTATCGATAAGGCTTTTGGACGCGCCCTTATTAAAGAGCGATTTTTTATCATCCAAAAAGTACAACAATCGCCGCCAAGTGGTATGCTCAGCCAGACTGTGCGCTTGCACCTGCTGACGCCATGTGGCTAATAATTGCTCGGCTTCGCTATTTTGACTATGCAAGGTGCCATCAGTCTGCGGCGTTAGGCTATGGCTAATATCAGCCGTGATGGTTGGCGCAGCCGCCAGCTCGCCTGTCATCACCAAGGGCGCAGGCGTCGGCAACACAGCCTGCACTTGCGCTGAGAGTAGCAGCGCTGCCACTGCAAAAGGCAAACGTGCACGCACGCAGCACGCTCGCAGGCGAGTAGCGCTTGAGGTACAATTTACAGAAAAACTCGGCTTTGTAGACATGAGGAAACTCTCGCCCGTTATCATATGAGTGAATATTAATCTAAATAACAACTAAATATGCTAACCACCATCATCGATGACATACATCTGACATCTGCGCTCAACCTATTTATAACGAAAACGACAATATAAAGAGAACATTATGCCCAGCTCAACCATCCCATCATCCATGACTATCGATGATGGCCTACTATCGGCCGCCACTTGGCTTGCATCACCCAATTTTAATAAGCGACCTGAGCACACCACCATTGATACCATTGTCATTCACAATATCAGTCTACCGCCCAACGAGTTTGGCGCATGCGGCTCTGATGGTGTGCATTATGTCAAAGCACTATTTACCAATCAGTTGGACTGGGACGCCCATCCGTATTTTCAGACGATCAAAGGTGCTGAAGTGTCAGCGCACCTGTTCATAGAACGTGATGGCGCAATTACGCAGTTTGTTAACTTCAATGAGCGTGCGTGGCATGCTGGCAGATCCAACTACCTTGGGCGACCTGAGTGTAATGATTATAGCATCGGCATCGAGCTTGAAGGGTCTGATTTTGTGCCCTTTACCGCCGCGCAATACCACACGCTTGCAGCCGTCGTCGCGGCTATATATAGCGCCTACCCCAACACCCGCCGTCACCTCACTGGACACAGCGACATCGCCCCTGGACGCAAGACCGATCCAGGCGAGTTTTTTGAATGGGCGCGGCTGCGTGAGCTTATTGCTCATCAAATGGCAGGATAGCTGCTGGCTGGCTGGCTGGCTGGCTGGCTGGTAGCATTTCCACAGTCGTTCCATTTATCTCGATAACGAAAGTGCTATAATTTGTCAGTTTTTTGACACCCATCACTCAGTAACTTCTTATCAGCAGCCCCTTATCAGTAAACAACATAGCAAAACAGGTTCTTATGGCAAAAAGTCGGTTATTTCGCTCTACGATGGTGGTCAGTAGCATGACCATGCTGTCTCGTGTTTTAGGCTTGCTACGTGATGTGGTGTTATTGGGCGTGTTTGGTGCAGGTGGCCTGATGGATGCCTTTTTGGTCGCTTTTAAGATTCCAAACTTTTTGCGGCGTCTGTTTGCCGAAGGCGCTTTTAGCCAAGCATTCGTCCCTGTGCTGTCTGAGTATAAAGAAAAATATAGCCTACAGCAGGTGCAGATCTTGGTCAGTCGTACCTCAGGGGCGCTGCTACTGGTGCTGTCCATGCTGACGGTGCTGGTGATTTTAATTGCGCCGTGGGTGGTGACACTGTTTGCCCCAGGGTTTGCTGAACAACCCGACAAATTTGCCATCACCGCTGAGCTGCTGCGCCTGACTTTTCCGTATTTGCTGTTTATCTCTATGACCGCCTTTGCCAGCGGTATCCTACAAAGCTATGGCCGCTTTGCCGCACCAGCCTTCGCCCCCGTATTATTAAACTTGTGCATGATTGGTGGTGCGCTGATTTTCGCGCCGATGTTTGATACACCGATCATGGCGCTCGGCTATGCAGTGGCTATCGCAGGATTGCTACAGTTTTTGATACAGCTGCCGCAGCTTTGGCAACAAAAGCTGCTGGTCGCGCCCAAGGTTGACTTCAAGCATGAAGGGGTCAGACGTATTCTAAAGCTGATGCTTCCCGCTATCTTTGGTGTCTCGGTCACCCAGATTAATCTGCTGCTCAATACCGTCTTTGCCTCATTGATGATAGGCGGCTCAGTCTCTTGGCTCTATGCAGCTGAGCGCATGAGCGAGCTACCGCTTGGGCTCATCGGGGTGGCGATTGGGACGGTGATTTTGCCCAGCTTATCAAAGAGCGAAGCGCAAAAAGACGATGTCAGCTTTAAAAAAACCATCGACTGGGCGGCACGTCTGATTATTTTGGTGGGCGTGCCAGCGTCGGCGGCGTTATTTATCTTAGCCGACGTGCTCATGCAGGCGCTGTTTTTGCGCGGAGAGTTTACTTTGCGTGACTCACAGATGAGCGCGCTGGCGCTGCGTAGTATGGCGGGTGGTATTTTAGGCTTTATGCTGATTAAGATTTTTGCGCCTGCGTTTTTTGCGCGGCAAGACACCAAAACCCCAGTAAAAATCGGTATTATCTCTGTCTTTGCCAATATGATTTTTAGCGTGGTTTTTATCGGTATTTTTTACTTTTTAGAGATGCCGCTACATGGCGGATTGGCCTTAGCCACCACAGGTGCCGCCTTTGTCAACGCCGGCTTGTTGTATTATTTCTTATATCAGCGTGAGATTTTTCGCTTTGGTAGTCATTGGAAAAAACTGTTTGCTCAGTTTGCGATTGCTACAAGTGCCATGGTTGCCGCCCTGTACGTCATGCTGCCTTATTTTCCAACCGATGAGGCGCAGTGGCAGCGTATCATTGCTCTGCTCGTCATGTGTGCGGTGGGCGCAGCGGTCTATGGCGTGGTGTTATTGGCCACAGGCTTTCGTCCGCGCCAGCTCAAACATGGCTAAACGACGCCTTTACCAAACCAAAACAAGCCTTATATGAGAAATGATAGTGCGTGAAGCCGATAGTTGTGATAATTGACGTTTAACGAATACATAAATTTTAAGGGTCAATATGACAACGAAACAATCCACCTTACTACGCTTACCGACCTTACTCACTGCTAGCGTTCTAAGCACCGGCTTACTTGTGAGTGGTTGTGGCAATAATGATAATGTCGAGACAGCTGCCAATCATACTGCAGATACCGCAGCTATTGAAGAGACAGCAGCTGTTGCCAAAACCTCTGAGGATGACCTAACGACTGCAGTAGAGACAGTCGATAGCGACAATGACGTGAAGCGTGAGCAGATAGCGGCCAATACTGAAGATAAAACCGCTATCGATAGTGATAATGTCAATCCTGTCACCGCCTCTGCCAAGCAAAAAAGCTTGGTCACTAATCCAACCGAAGCAGACACGCCAGAAGATACGGTAAAAAAAGCGCTAGATAGCTTATATTATGGTGATGCCAAAAAATCCGCCTCATATTATGAAGTGAATATGGCAAACTTTGAAGAAGAGCTGGCCAACACTCAGTCAGCGTTTCAACAAACAGTCGATGGCGTCACCATTACGGATACCAAGTATAGTGATGATAAAACGCGTGCCACCATCACAGGCGAGCTGATGCTAAAAGGCCAAAGTGAGCCTGCGCCGCTGACTTATGAGCTGCAAAAGATAGATGGTCAGTGGAAAATTTTAGGTTAATGTGGTTTAGGTTAATGTGGCTTAGTTAAGGTGTTTTTGATAAATGTCCTTTAGATGAATACTCTTTATATAAAGGCCGCTCAAATGATAAACATCTTCGGTCAAAAGATGCCAAACCAACGCATTTAAGACGTTTTATTTGAGATGCCATCTGACGTCACCGCTTTACCGAGCATCACCACATCAGCGACAAACCCCTGCATATCGCATACTTTTGGCATATAGCCCCACTGCTCAAAGCCAAGCTTACCAAACAGTCCTAAGCTTGGCTGATTGTGCGCAAAGATTAGGGCGACGACATTATGAATACCAAGGCTTGGTGCTTGCGTCAGCATCCAGCGTGTCAGCAAACTGCCTAAACCCTTTGCTTGATAGTCTTGATGCAGATAGATACTCATCTCTGTGCTGATATGATAAGCCATACGCGCATATAAGTCGCTAAAACTGCCCCACGCCACGATTGGTGATGTTTTTTGACTGGTTTGCACCGCTTGCACTGTTTGAGCTGTATCCTCGCTCGCTTGCTCCCTCGATTGAGCCCTAGCTCTAACGACATAAATAGGCCGCGTCGGACTGTTTATGTGCTCGGCAAACCACGCGGCGCGCTCTTCACAGGTCACTGGTGTCAGCTGCGCTGTGGCTTGTTTGCCAGCGATACTTTGATTGTAAATCGCCACAACCTCGGGCAAGTCCTCTGCTCTAGCATGCTGTACCGACCATACATCATTGAGATGGTAAGACGGGGCCAAAGCAGGTAAAGAAGTAGCAGTCATAGAATGTCCAGAGCTAAAAAGCGACACAGGGTATTTGGGAAAATAATACTCACCATCTAGACCTTCATCAACAGATAGCAAAGCCGCGATAGCGCAGATCAACAAACGCGTTTTTTGCGATGCAGCCATCGCTGACACAAATCGTTTGATACTGGTTCGTTTGATACTGGTATTATCCATAGACCATAAGATGTTAGTATGGCTATTTTACTTTATAATGGCTGGTTTTAGACACCTCAAATGTTTTATCTGAACGTGTTTTTTCCTTCTTTATTTGGTCTTATTTATCATAGCTGACATTTATGAACACCTATTTTCTTGAGCAACTGATTGCCACACCAAGCGCCCTGCCTGCCCATACTCACCCAGTAGCGCTAGCGCCTTGTGTGCTCACTATCGGTAACTTTGATGGTGTGCATTTAGGCCATCAAGCGATGCTCGCCCAAGTACGCGATATCGCCGATGCGCGTGGGCTTGACGCTGCTGTCATGATATTTGAGCCGCAGCCACGTGAGTTTTTTGCGCCAGAAAGCGCCCCTGCTCGCCTCACTAACTTGGCAGAAAAGCAGACACTACTTGCAGAGTACGGCGTAGAGACACTCATTGTCGCAGGATTTGACAATGAGTTTCGCTCGCTATCGGCGCAGGCATTCGCAGATTTACTGGCACTGCGCCTAAACGTCAAAGCCTTGGTGCTAGGAGATGATTTTAAATTTGGTCATGATCGGACGGGTGACAGTGCGTTTTTGCGCAGCTACGGCTTAGACGTGACCAATCTGCATACCGTCGTCGATGATGGCGGCAAAGCGGCACGTATCAGCTCAACCCGTGTGCGTGATTTGCTATTGGCAGGAGATATTGCGTCGGCCAACGCCTTGCTTGGCCGCGATTATACAATGACAGGCGAGGTCATCAGTGGGGATAAAATCGGCCGTACTCTGGACTTTCCCACCGCCAATATCGAGCTTAAGCGCTTAAAGCCTGCGCTGCATGGTATCTTTGCCGTCGATGTGGTCAGCTTGGATGACAAAGGCGAGACAATCGCAGATGGTTTAACAAAACTGGCTAATGATGACAATATGGGCATAACAGGCTTGCGTCCGCACAGTTTGTTTGGCACGGCCAGCATCGGCACCCGCCCCTCTGTCGACAAAGCCCACGACTGGCGCTTAGAAGTACATTTCCCCAACCTACAAGCTGACTTATATGGCCTGACGCTACAAGTGCGCTTTTTGCATTATTTGCATGGCGAGCGCCATTATGAGAGCTTAGACGCCCTAAAAACAGGTATCCATAATGATGTCAAAGAGCTGATTGCTTGGCGCGCGCAGCAGCCTGATTGAGCAATATATTCAGATGTGATAGACATAAAAAACCCACAGTCGATATTGTACTGTGGGTTTTTTTATACTTCTTTAATACTTCTATATATTAGGTTTTATATATCAGCTTCTAGGCATCTGGATGCATACGGACATTTAATTCATCAATCGTCTCTACCCAAGCGGCATCTTTTTTCCACTCCTCTTGCAAAAACATACGCTGATTGTCCGTCCAGATATCAGAATCTACCAGTTTTTCATCTTTGGCCAATTTGTTTTTTTCGATAAACTGATTAATCGCCTCATCAGAGCTATCGAGTCCTAACTGGGCAAATAGCTCATTCATATTATATTCAGGTTCACCTAGCATACTGTCTCTCCTTAAATGGTGCAGGTTTAATTGTACTTATTATTGCAACGAACCCATTTATTGTAGCAAGCTTTTTTTTGTTCGCTGTTAATCCACGTTTATCTAACGTTATCAATTGTATTGATAAGGGTCTCAATAAATGTCAACGCACAAAAAAGGCCCTCTATCTTAAGAGGGCCTTTTCTATATGGCTGTCTACCATACTTTTAGCAAAGTCATGGCTTACGGTAGTAGGTGTGCTACCGCATCACGCTCTTCGCTCAGCTCTTGCTCAGTAGCAGCCATTTTCTCTTTTGAGAATTCTGATGACACGTCAACGCCGTCTACGATAGACCAGTCGCCGTTAGCGCATGTGCATGGGAATGAGTAGATAAGGCCTTCAGCGATACCGTATTCACCATTTGAGTAAACACCCATAGAGACCCAATCGTTCTCGTCAGTACCGAGCGCCCACGTGCGCATATGAGCGATAGCAGCGTTGGCAGCGGAAGCTGCAGACGAGGCGCCACGAGCTTTAATGATAGCCGCGCCGCGCTGCTGTACCTCTGGGATGTACGTGTTTTCGTACCAATCACGATCAACCAATTCTAGCGCTGGTTTGCCATTGACAGTCGCAGCCGTTAGGTCTGGATACTGGGTCGATGAATGGTTGCCCCAGATGGTCATGTTTTTGATGTCATTGACAGTGCTGTCAGTTTTTTCGGCCAGCTGTGCCATCGCACGGTTATGATCTAGGCGAGTCATGGCAGTGAAATTACGTGGATCTAAATCTGGCGCGTTACGCTGAGCGATTAGCGCGTTGGTGTTGGCAGGGTTGCCGACGACCAATACTTTTACATCACGGCTAGCCACTTCGTTCAATGCTTTGCCTTGTGCTGAGAAAATCGCAGCGTTGGCTTCTAGTAAGTCCTTACGCTCCATACCTGGGCCACGTGGACGGGCACCGACGAGTAACGCGTAGTCAGCATCTTTGAATGCCACATTTGCATCATCAGTTTGAACGATACCTGCCAACAATGGGAATGCGCAGTCTTCTAGTTCCATGACCACACCCTTTAGGGCGTCAAGCGCTGGTGTGATTTCAAGCAATTGCAAAATAACTGGCTGATCTTTACCTAGCATCTCGCCAGATGCAATACGAAATAGCATCGCGTAGCTGATATTACCAGCGGCACCAGTGACGGCAACACGTAAAGGCTGTTTCATTGACATTGAATACTCCCTAATTGATGGTTAGATCATTCATGATTGTAATAGATGATTATCTTTTTAGATATCGACTTGTTTGCTGCTCAAAGGCAGCGCTAAACCGAGAGCTAGTGTAGCACTTCGTTTGGTAAATCGTCTAGAGACAATCAGAGGCTTGCCGCGGATTCTCGCGGATTATATTGTTACATTTTATACAGGATAATCGACGGGGTCACAAAAACACTGAGGCGACCAGCGCTTAAAAAAACGGGTAAAAACAAGGTAGAAACAAGATAAAAGACAGCGAGTAAAGACTAAAACACGGCCTTAAACAATCACCAAAAAGAGAGCGTGGCAACACAGCCTGCAAAAAAACAGCGCTCATACCCGAATAGTACAGCGGCCAGTATCCATGTTGGAGTACGACAACACCTACTTACCGCCTGAGATGATAAACTTGCTACCGCAATTATTTACCACTTGATAGCACTTACCAAAATCACTGCCATCATAACAGACATGGATGTCGGTCAAAATCGACTGACGACGATTGCCAGCCTGACAGATCAGATCAATACCACTGGCGGACATACCGCTATTTAAGCGCGTCATTTGACTGATAAATCGCGCCTTAGACACAGTATAACTGTTACCCGTATTAAGCTCGTTTGGGAGTTTTAGCGCACCCGCGTAGTTGGTGATTTGACGAAAGTAACTGGCCGCACTCAGAGGGCTACAAGCGCCGTAACGCTGCCATGCCTGACTACGAACCGTGGTATCAGGCATGATACGATTGACGACTTTTAGCTGTAGCGGTGTCAGACGCGGCTCACTGCCCACGCCGCAGCGCTCACCATAGCCCATATCTAGCCCCGACACCGTCAAAGAGTAGCCTTCTAAGCATTGACGCATGCGCGCGCGTGTCGGCTGGATGCTGCATAGCGCAGGGGTCATCTCAATCATCAACACCCGCTGTCCTGTCTTGACGGTGCTAGCAGCGTGCGCGGGTAACAACATCACGCCTTGCAATATGATCAGCACGCCTATACTAGATGACGCCATAATGGCTCGGCCAGATGGGCTAAACTTGGACGCCGATTTATAAGTCAAGTGCATTTTCATCTGTGATGATGAGGGATGCCTCGCTTTTGATAATACAGACAGGGTAAAATATTTTTTGATCATAGGAGGCTGGAAACATCTAGCAATGACAAAACATGGACTATCACTTAAGGCTGCACAAAGACGTCGATATCGGACATCGCAAGGCTTACTAAGCATAAAGGTAACAAAAACATGAGTGCTTACCAATTGATAAACACAAAACTTTGGCGCTAAACAACAGGCCAATAACCACAACACAATAAAATCATGGTAGCAAACCGTTTTTTTTAATCTATAGCAGAAACGTAAACATCGGAGCAAGGCGGCAGCTGTAACACCGCAATATGTGCGACTCCCTGCTAAAGTCAGGTCTGTGCCAAAGCGGCAGCACCAAGAGCAATGGCCATGTTGTCGCTACATCTGTCCTAAAATAAGCCACCAAAGGCAAACCATCAAAGACGAGGCATTGATGGCTATTAAAGGATAAAAGTATTAAAACGCTGCTGGCACGGTGCCCATACGCTGCGAGATCGGCTGACTGCGGCCAAGCAAACTGCTATATACCGTCGCGTTTTCCATCACATGCTTGACATAGTTACGAGTCTCAGGAAAAGCTATCGACTCCACATACTGGTCGGCCGCAAGTGAGCCATACACAGGCTGCCAGCGTTTGGCGTTGTTGGGTCCAGCATTATAGCCTGCGGTGGCCAGCACTGGCTGGTAGTTGAGCTTGCCTAAGATATCACCCATATACCATGTGCCATAGCGGATATTGGTATCGCCGCTGTTGGCACGGCTGGCGCTATAGCTCTCGCCCAAATGACGAGCGATATACTTTGCTGTACCTGGCATGATTTGCATCAAGCCGCTGGCACCAACGTTTGAGCGTGCCGACGTCACAAAACGGCTCTCTTGACGCATGATACCATAAGCCCACGCAGGATCGATGCCTGCCGACTGGCTATAGCGTACCACTGCGCTCTGGTGCGGCATCGGATGCGATAGCGCCAGACTGTTTACGCTATCGGTGTTATCAATCGCATAAATAGCCCGATCCAGCCAGCCCATGTCATAGGCTTGCTGAGCGGCAGCAATGATGAGGCTGTCATCACGATTGTCTCGGGCCTGCTTGACAGCCCAGTTCCACTCGCGGTTGGCATAGCCCCGACTCGCGTCAGAGTTGTATAGTGCAAATGCACGAGCAAAGTGTGGGTTTTGCATGACGCGGGCGCGCTCTGCGGCGCTGACAGTTGGCAAGTTATTGCCGCCCAAAAGGCTGGCATCAAAACGCTGACCGACTTTATCTTTTGCTAGCAGGCCATAGTAATCATTACTCTTGGCGATATTTTGATACATTCTTTTTGCTAGGCCGCGTTTACCTGCATCACTTGATTGCTCATAAGCGCGTGCCAGCCAATATTGCCACTGATTGCTTTTTTGGGTTTCGCCATCCATCTTTGAGATGGCTTCGACTACATCATCCCAGCGGCTAAAGCGAATCGCGGCCATGGCATAGTCTTCGGCTTCTTCAAAGTTAAAGTCATCATCTAAGCTATTGCGAAACCAGTCCACCGCCTCAGCATTAAACCCATCATCGGTATTATGATTCATACGCTGTACCCCAAGGATACGATAGGCGTAGCGGCGGGTTTCGTCATTGAGCAAGCGTGTCGCGCGCTGATTGTCTTGTTTGATATCAAAGTCCAACTGTAGCGCTGCTTCACGATAAGACTTATCGGCGACGCGGCCCAATGCATATAAGTACAAGTATTGATTGGTTTGGCTGGCAGGCTCACGACCAAAACGCGTAAAAAACGCCGATGGGTTGAGCTGAATCTCACTCAACGCCGCATAAGCAATGGGCGTCCCTAATCGCGATGACAAAGCCATGATATCGCCCGTCTTGCCTTTACGTAGCATACGCTTGAGGCGCGCGGCGCGATCTTGGTTGCTAATCAAGGCGTTATTGTTCATCTCCATCGCCAGCTGATCACACAGTGCAGGCTGCTTTTTGGTGGTCAGCCATACATCAGACTTGGCCGCCATGGCACGCATGGTATCACCGCCATTATTAAAACCAAGCGCCACCGCACAGCGCTCAGAGCTATCAGCATTGGTTATCAGATTGGCCACTTGCCGTACAGCGGCATAGTCATTGGCTGCCGCTTTGGTCTCAGCAAAGTCCGCCACCAGCTTTTCGGCCATGACCGTATTAGGATACTGACGGACAAACTGCGCCACCGCCGCCGAGCTTTGTGAGCCCAAATCCAAGTTCATGCGCCAATAAGTCGGGTACATCGCAAACAACCCACCACTCATCAACTGTTCGTAATTATACAGTGCGCTGACATCTCCCCGATCGGCTGCTATCGCCGCCGCCATAAACGAGTCAATGCTATTGTCTTGTTGATAACTGGGTTTTTGCTCAAAGCGGTCATCCTCGCCCCACGTCAGCTCCGCACAAGCGACTTGTGATAGGCCAAGCGCACCAAGGGCTGTCGCCATTAAGACGCCAAACCGCAGCGTACTGGTGGTCAACCGCGATGGGCGGTATTCTCGATGAACAGAGGCTCTATCCTTGATACTATGAGCGGCGCGCAACTTTGTCATACTGACTCTCTTTATTATGTCTTTATCAATAGGTAAACAGCGGTTTATCACGTACCGCTAAGCGTATGCCACTTATCATACTATACCCGTTGCACTTTCAACCATCACCTTTACCTTTTATTAATAAATACGACAGTACGGTGTAACATAAAAGTGATAGTAAGCGGCGTTATTTTGCAAAGTGGTGATTAATCGCAGTAAATAATTGATACTGTTAGAAATAACCCACCCTATCGCCGCTTAATGACCCTTGCTAATTTTTCACATTGGCACAGGGTTGTGATAAAATACGCCACCTGTTAATCGGCTACCCTGCTATATTTTAGTCAATCATGGACTTATCCTTATGAGTGTTACTGTATTTAATCCCCGCCTCGATGACGCTAATGTTACCCCAACAACGGCGAGCGCGCCTACCGTTGCGGCACTCAAAGACTCAAGTTCTGCCAGCATGTCTGCCGATCAAGCCCCGACCAAAAAAGTCTTTGTTACCACGCAAGGCTGTCAGATGAACGTCTATGATTCTGGCAAGATGCTCGATGTGCTCGGCGATTCACACGGTATGGAGGTCACGCACAACATCGATGAAGCAGACGTCCTACTGATGAATACCTGCTCTATCCGCGAAAAAGCGCAAGAGAAAGTCTTTTCAGAGCTGGGCCGCTGGCGCAAACTAAAAGAAAAACGTCCTGACCTTGTCATCGGTGTCGGCGGCTGCGTGGCCTCACAAGAAGGCGATAATATCCAAAAGCGCGCGCCCTATGTCGACATGGTGTTTGGTCCGCAAACCTTGCACCGTCTGCCAGAGCTGTATGACCAATCAAATGAGCAGCGTAATATCGCACCCAAAAACCGTATTGGTACCATTGATGTCTCTTTTCCGAGTATCGAGAAGTTTGACTTTTTGCCGGAGCCGCGTGTCGAGGGCTACAAAGCCTTTGTCTCTATCATGGAAGGCTGCTCGAAGTATTGCTCGTTTTGTGTGGTGCCTTATACTCGCGGCGAAGAGCTCTCGCGCCCGCTCGACGACGTCTTGGCCGAGATTGACAGTCTTGCCGAGCAAGGCATTCGTGAGATAAACCTACTTGGTCAAAACGTCAATGGCTATCGCGGCGAAAAAGACGACGGCAGTATTTGCCGTTTTGCAGAGTTGCTGCACTATGTCTCGCACGTCGATGGTATCGAGCGTATTCGCTATACCACCAGCCACCCGCTGGAGTTTACTGACGATATCATCGATGCCTATGCCAAGCTGCCAGAGCTGGTGTCGCACCTACACCTGCCGGTACAAAGCGGCTCAAATAGTATTCTTGCGGCGATGAAACGCAATCACACTATCGATGTCTATATCAATCAGATCAATAAGTTAAAAGCCATTCGCCCCGACATTCACTTATCGAGCGACTTTATCATCGGGTTCCCTGGTGAGACCGATGAGGATTTTCAAGATACATTGAACCTGGCAAAAGCGTTGAACTTTGATCACTCGTACAGCTTTATTTACTCTAAGCGTCCGGGCACGCCCGCCGCTGAGCTGCCTGACAATGTGAGCTTTGCCACCAAAAAAGCGCGCTTGGCAGAATTTCAAAAAGTCATTGTTGAATCAACGCTAGCCAAGACCCATGAGATGGTCGGCACTACGACGCGTGTCTTGGTCGAGCAAGTGGCTGACCGTCACCCTGATTGCTTGATTGGTACCGCGGATAACACCCGCACGGTGATGTTCCCTTATAATGAGGCACAAATGAACGAGTTACTCGGTAAAATCGTCAGCGTGCGCGTGACCGACTTTGTCAGCCCGCACATGGTCAAAGGGGAGCTGGTCGAGGTATTGGCGTAATATCGCCTGCGTAGGTATCAGCCGCCTGCTTCTTAAACGCTCATCAAAAAGCCGCTCTCTACCTCAGTAGAGAGCGGCTTTTTTTAACAGTAGCTAGGTCATTTTGAACATTCAACCTTGGCAAGATTAAACCATAAATCCATTTAACACCTCAGCCAATAGTGCCGCTGCAATAAGGATAAATATCACCCCGCAACCACGGTTGAGCCATGCCAAGCGACTGCCAACATCTAGCCAGCTGGCCAGCTTTTTGCCACCAAGCGTATAGACCATCTGCCAAATCGTCTCACTCAAAAACAGCCCGCAAGTCAGCATAAGATACTGCGGCCATAGTGGCGCACTAAAATTGATAAACTTGGGGAAAAAGGCAGCAAAAAACAAAATGGCTTTGGGGTTGGACAACGATACCCATACCCCAGTACGAAATAACGTCATATTGCTCGGCGAGACCTTTACCGCGGCGCTAGAGAGCGAACGCGGCCGAGGCGTGTCGTGCGCGGCCAAGGACGGCAAGCTCTCTGGATAATCGGCCGCCACCTCTTCGCTCATCTCGCGCGCATCATTCATCAAACTTCCTGCACTTGCATCACGCCAAGAGCTGATACCCAAATAGATCAGATAAGCGGCTCCAACGGTTTTAATCAGGGTCAACAGCCACGGCGACTGACGGCTAATCACATCGAGCCCCAGTAGCGTCGAGAGCAACAACAAAAACAGCCCAAGGCTCAGACCCGCCAGCGTCCATAGCGTGCGCTTTACCCCATAGTTCATCCCATACTGAAACGCCAGCAGCATATTAGGACCAGGGGTCGCCGAGATAAAAAACGTACTTGCAAAAAACATCGCAAACAGATGCCAAGACATCAGCCAACCCCTACTTTTTATAAAAACAACTAAACATACCGAAAACGAAGACACGGAAACACCACCACAAGGACGGTGTATTTTATGCCTACTTATATAAAAAACAAGCGATTTTATGCGTCAGACTCGCTATAGGCGAATCCAAATACATCAGATACGTGGCTATCAAAGCGTTCCAATGAAACGTTGTGTCGTTTTGTTTTTATATCAAATTGACTGTATTAAACTCACGACTGCGATGTAGCACTTGCTAATAACTTTTGCAAAAACGCATCACAGCGCGCCATCTCACTGAGCGCGACAAACTCATCAGCTTTATGCGCCTGCTCGATACTACCAGGACCGCAGATAATCGTCGGAATACCACTATTAGTAAACTGTCCGCCCTCTGTGGCATAAGCCACTTTGTGGCGGGTGTCATCATCGGTGAGCGCCGCTATCAGCGCTTGTAGCTCGGCACTGTCGCTGTCAGTCATCGCAGGCACGGCCTCCATCTGTAGCAGCTCAATGCCGGTATCAGCAGCACGCGCTTGCATCTGCGCGCTTAGCTCTGCGACCTTGGCTTTGATCGGTACCAAGATATCGTCTTGTGTCATGTGCGGCAGGTTACGATAATCAAAGGTAAACTCACACAGATTGGGCACGATATTGGTCGCAGTGCCGCCTTGTATGGTGCCGACAGACAACGTCGAGTACGGCACATCAAACCACTCATCATTGTCATCACGGCCGCTGATCTCGTCTGCCAGCTCATCGACATAACCAATCAAACGGCTGGCATAGCTGATGGCGTTGACACCTTGCGTGGTCAATGACGAATGCGCCGACTGACCATGTACGCGGCAACGATAAACCGCGACGCCTTTATGCGCGACAACCATCGTCATATTGGTCGGCTCACCGACGATACAATAATCAGGCGTGATACCGCGCGCCTTGAGATCTGCCAGCAGCAATGGCGCACCCAAGCAGCCAACCTCTTCATCAAACGACAATGCTAAATGCAACGGCCGGCGCAATTGACCTGCATGAGACAGCTTTACTGCTTGCGGTAATAGTGTCAGCGCGCAAGCAATAAAGCCTTTCATGTCGCAGGCACCGCGGCCATAGAGCTTATCGCCGCGAATGGTCGCAGTAAACGGTGCTGTCGTCCAGTCTTGCCCCTCCACTGGTACTACATCGGTATGACCGGACAGCACCAGACCGTGGTTCACCTCATCAGCGTTTGCCCCAGCAGGTACTGTGACAAACAAATTGGCCTTATCTTTGGCGTCATTAAAGGTCAGATCTACGGTCAAACCCAACTGCTCACAGTACGCTTGTACATCTTCAATCAACGCTAGATTTGAGTGGCGACTGACGGTATCAAAACCAATCAAACGCCTAAGCCAGTCGATACTATCCGTAGGATAGCCAGTAGCGTACGAGTCGTCTTTGAGCTGATCATCACTGTGTAAAGTCATAAAACATCCTTATTATGAGGTACCTGTCACGATATAGAACACTGGCTTCTGTGCTATTTTCTGTGCAGAGCGCGCTGGTATAGCGCCTTTATTTCGGTATCTAAGCCCGCCACCGGCCCATCGACAGGTACGTTTGGGGCCACTTCTTGGATAGATAAAGCGCTAATAGGAGAGGCTGATTTTGCGCCAAACTCCTCCATCCATTCACTCAACTGTTTTGATGAGCTGACATAAACGATACGACCAAGCCCTGCCCACGCATGCGCCGCTGAGCACATCGCGCAGTGCTCCCCTGAGGTATAGACCACCGCTTTTGCACGTGCTTCAGGAGTCATGTTTTGAGCTGCCCATTTGGCAACGGCGATCTCAGGATGGTACGTGGGATCAACCGTATTGGCGCGGTTGCGATCTTCTTTTAACACTCTACCTTCGCCATCGACCAACACACTACCAAACGGCGCGTCACCTGCCGCAACGGCTTCAGCAGCTAGAGCAATGCAGCGGCGCAAGTGCACCAAGTCACTATCATGAATCATCGGCTTTCCTCTCGTTTTTATCAGCACTGTTTTTATCAGCGCTGTTTAGCATCTTGCAGCAGGCGCTTATCTTCCTATCATCGACCCGTTAAGAATAAGTACAGAGCTATAAAACATAAAAGCTGTACTCCTTTTATTTAGGATTTACGATATAGGCGTCGTCCCCCCTTGAGGTTTAAGAGGGGTTATTTTGGTTCATCGCATCCACCACAGGCGGCATTGGTTTTGGCAACTTACCTTCTGCTTGTAGCTCTTTGGTGGTCTTTGCATCGATGGCCAATCCAGCGATTAGCGCGATGTCTTTTACTGGTTTGCGCTTGCGAGTTGCAAAGCTCACGGGCACCATCCGCGCAAACTCGTAAATATATAGATAAGATTCTTCGCCGCCCTCAAAATCTTCATCTTCTGCCAGGCGAATTGCTCCAATCTTGGCCAAATCCGACAGCATCTCGTTTTCCTCGCTACTGATCTGGCAATCAGTGATACCAAAGCCTGTCATAAAACCATTGGCCCACTGTTTCAACGCCATCACACGCTCGTATAGATCGTGTTCGTCATCTGGTAGCAGCGGCATATACGCATAAGCATCGTCTTTGTCCTTGAGCTGAAACACCGTGTCTTCAGCCTCTTCTGTGAGCAAGGTCAGCGCCGCTTCAGGCAATGGCGCAAAGCTCAGCTCTTCAAACACCTTTGCCCATACTTGCTCGTCAGGCGCGTTACACGCCGTCATCAGCCCCGTCATCAGGCCATGCACCTCACTTATCGATACGTCATTCCAGTCGTCAAATGCGGTCAGCCACGTATTCCAGCCAGAGATATTGTCATTCATAATAATTGTCCTAGTAAATGGTTGTGACTTATAAAATCAAAAAAAATCGCTTATAAAACAAAAAATCAGCTCGATATCACTCATCGCGCTGAGCCAAAAAATACATAGATAAGATTTAGGTATATGTAATTACTTTGTTGATATAGATATTATGCGGTCACCTATGGCATTATTAAATACACAAAACAAAATTCATTCACGCTTACTTGTTAAGGATAAAAACTGACTATGTATGATCAACTTAGAACATTAGAGAAAATGATACTCGACATCAAAAAACAGTATCAGCTTGTCAGTGCTGAACTTAGCAGCCTAAAAAAGCACCCAACCACAGATCCAAAGCAAATCACCGACTTACAAAACAAGCTAAATACCAGCCATAGCGAGCGTGACGGTGCCAAAAAGCAACTGAACGATCTAGATAAGCGCTATCAAAGCTTGGCCGAAGCCCATCATATGATCGGTGAAGAGCAAGATAAGCTACAAAAACAGATCAGCCAGTTGCAACAACAAAACCGTGAATTGCAGCAGCATAATAATGAGCTAAAACAGCAGTATAGCGATATCAAACAACAAAATAGCGAATTACAGAAAAAAAACCAGTTGGCAGCAGAGCGTACTCAAGTTGTCCTCAAACGCCTCACGCGTATCGACCAAGCCGAAGGTTAGAGTCTTGTTGATCGCTGTAATAGCTGACACCCCCATTTACTGACCCATATATTGTAGGATTTATCATGACTGATGACCATACCAATGCCGCAAACAAGTCGCCTAAGCAAGCAGGATCTAACGCCTCCAAAGCCCCTGCCAGCCCAAATTCGGCAAGCGCTGCCAGCAAGCCTGTGACACCCGAGTCCCAAGTCAAAAAAGTCGACATTGTCATCGCGGGCGTAACCTACCCCATTTACTGTCCGATCCATGAGCAAGAAGAGCTACTGTCTGCCGTCTCTTATATCAATAACTACGCGCTGGATCTCAGACGCGAGGCACCCAGCCTGAGCCAAGAAAATCTGCTGGTGCTGTGCTGCCTTAACTTGTATGAAAAAATCCATGCCAATCAAAGAAGCGAAGAGGATCGCCTGCAGCAAGATAAACAGTCTGAGGCGCTACTCAAAAAGATCATGAAAGACGCCCAATCTATTTTGTAGGCCAGTGTGTCTTTTGGCCTGTTTGATAGATAGGTTAAAAAGAGAGTTTATGAGTAAATAAAAAAGCGCTTGGCTCTATAAGCCAAGCGCTTTTTTGATACGCTTTTTGATACTATGGCTAGCCGCCATTATGCATTAGGATCATATACCTTGCCTGCATGATAGTCTGCCTGATGCTCGTAATTGCAAAAAAACAAAACGTTACTATCCGTCTCCATACTACCAGCACTTGGCTGTGCAGTATTTGCCGTGACAGATGCAGGCTTGGTTTCGAGGACACCGCGGTACTCAGCCAAGCTATTGCCACAAAAATCACAGGTGCGCGGTGTGACCACATCGCCTTTTTGCGGCATCATGCTTTTGGGCGGCCGCGGATACATAAACTTATAAAAGGCCCACATCACAGCCCAGATGATGAGAATCACAATAATCACAGCAAACACGGCGGTGCTCCTTTGAAGATGGGTTCAGATATAATAAATGCAGTGCGGCAGCATCGCCCAAAAAGCTGGCAATAAATATAAGGCCAGCTTTTTTATGGGCTAAATGAGCTGGCAGATGCGATATAAACCAGCCAAAATAGGCTAAAAAGCTTTGACTATAATAGATATAGTCGTTACTAGGGCGTGTCCTCAATTCAATCGACAGCCATCTAAATGGGCTAAAAATGGCTAAATCTGGTCAAACGGTGTCAAATAGCTGACTAATATCTCGATATTATCTGCGCTATTTTCCTTGTTTGACGGCGATTTATCTCATTTTTATCGCCATTTTTAA
>NZ_JAGBKN010000010.1:0-101422 GCF_017498075.1 Psychrobacter halodurans | reverse complement strand
TAGATTTAAGGTGAGTATTCCATGCTTTTGAGTATAGTTTACATTATTGGTATTACAGCAGAGGCAATGACGGGGGCACTAAGCGCGGGACGACAAAATATGGATTGGTTTGGGGTTATGCTTATCGCGAGTGTAACAGCGATAGGCGGTGGTAGTGTCAGAGATATCCTACTTGGTAACTACCCCTTAACTTGGGTAGAACATCCTAAATATTTATTAATCGTTTGTGTGGCTGGTCTTATAACGACTTGGTTGGCTAAATGGGTTGTTAAATTTAATGGCGTTTTCATACGTTTGGATGCTTTAGGACTAGCGGCCTTTAGTATCATTGGTTGTCAAGTAGGGCTTAACATGGGACTCCATTACGGTGTTTGTATAGTTGCGGCCATTGCAACAGGTGTATTTGGTGGATTGCTGCGTGATTTAATATGTCGCCAAACCCCATTGGTTTTACATCATGAGTTATACGCTTCAGTTTCTTTGATCGTTGCGTGTTTATATTTAACACTTCAGCATTTTGCTGTTAGTAGTAATATCAGCGTCATTATTAGTTTAGTTGCTGGTTACTTAATCCGTATGGCAGCGGTTAGAGCAAAGTGGCGATTACCCGTATTCCATTTGTTGGAAACTTCTAAATAAAATAGTGAACCCACCGTCATAAGAATGTCTACGAGCGGGCTGGGTTATTTTAGAGAGTCGTTAAGGCTCTCTATTTTTTTACCATCATACTGACTTAACGCCACTAATATGACGATCTAGCTAAGTTTTAACATGTTCATAAGCCTCATTAGGGCTTAGTAAGTATGGTATGTATAGCCTATTAGATGCTCACAAGACCTCTGAGATCTATTTTATGATCTAGGGCGTGTCCCTATTTTAAAAATGGTGATAAAAATGAGATAAATTAAAGGCAAACAAGGAAAATAGCGCAGGTAATATCAAGATATTGACCAGCTATTTGACACCGTTTGCCAAAGATTTAGCCATTTTTAGCCTATTTAGTCATAAACGCTTGAATTAGGGACACGCCCTAGTACATTTATTCAAAAAAGTCCAAACGAATACTTTAAAAAATACTGGTTATTTTTGAGTAAATCCATTAACCTACTAAAGGTAACCTACCTTAAGTAGGTTGACTTAGTAACAGGTTTCTTTAGTGAAATAAGTTTTGGTATAAAAGGGTTCTTTTATGAGCATAAGTGACTATAGTAAATCCAAATTGTTATACGACCTAGTGGTCATTGGTGCAGGGGCTGGTGGCTTGAACGCAGCATTGACTGCTATGGAATATGGGAAAAAAGTGGCTTTAGTAGAGCGTAATCAGCCAGGAGGAGAGTGTACATGGTCTGGCTGCATTCCTAGTAAAGCGATGATACAAATGGCAAAAGAGATTAAAATCTCAAAAAAATATGGTTCTATAGAGATAAACTCTGCTGACGTTTTATCAAAAGTACGAGCATTAATTCAGAAGGCACATCAAGCAGAAGCTGTACCTGTTTTAGAAGCTGCTGGAATCGAATATTTCTACGGTGAAGCCGTATTTTTGGATAAAGATACTGTTCAAGTAGGTACAAATACTTTGCAAGCAGAGAATATAATGATTGCCACAGGCTCATCGCCTGTCGTTCCAGATATCTTTGGTATTAACACAGTTGATTATCTAACAAATGAAAATATTTTTCTTTTGACAAACCTGCCTAGTAGCATCATTGTGTTGGGCGCTGGGGCTATTGGCGTTGAGCTGTCACAAGCAATGCAAGCGCTGGGCGTAGAAGTTAAACTGGTAGAAATGGCTCCTCATATTCTTTATCGAGAAGAAGTAGAGCTTTCTAAGTTACTACAGGAAGTCTTAGAAAAAGATGGGGTAGATATTCTTCTAAATCAACGTGCTATTGCTGTCTCAGAGGATGCTACAGGTATTCAGCTAACACTTTCTTCGCCTGAGGGAGAAGCCATCGTTTGTGCGGAAAAAATCTTGTTTGCTTTAGGACGGCAACCTAATCTGACGACGCTAAATATAGCCGATATTGGCATTAAAGCTACCTCGCAAGGAATCACGGTGAATGACTACTGTCAAACCAACGTCTCTAATATTTATGCAACTGGAGATGTGGTAGGGCCTTACCTTTTTTCTCATATGGCTGGGTATCAAGCACGAAATGTAATCCATAATTTATATGGTGTAGGAGCACAGCCTATTGACTTATCAGGTGTCGCTTGGTGTACGTTCTCAGACCCCGAGTTTGCTCGTTGTGGCTTAACTGAAGTTGAAGCAAGCACGGAGCATAATGATATCAAGACTTTTACGTTTGACTATGAAGATTTAGATCGTGCCGTTGTGGATCAAAAAACAATAGGTAAAGCAAAAGTAATTTGTGACAACAAAGGATTAATACTAGGGGCTTCTATTTTAGGAGAACGGGCGTGTGAATTGTTGGGTGAGTTACAGCTATTAAAGCAGAATCAAATCCCCCTACAGAAACTGCAGGAGAGCATACATCCCTATCCGGGATACAGCGAGTTACTTTTTTATTTAAGCATGGATGCAAAAGCATGTTTCATCGCTTAAAGTGTTAATCAATACGTATGAATAAAAGAAGGAGAGAGAGGTGGGTAAGCGTATGACAAAAGAAGAACGTCGTATTCAGTTATTGGCCATGGCTGATCAAATTGTTCAGGAGTCAGGTACAGAGGCTTTAACATTAATTTCATTAGCTGATTACGCAGGAGTTAGCAAGCCCATCACATATGAACACTTCGGCTCAAGAGAAGCGTTACTTTCAGCCCTCTATCAAAGCTATGATCAACGTGTAATTGAAGCTATTGAGCAAGCGGTGGCTGAGCAACCGCTCTCTCTCGAAGCCACCGTCGATA
The DNA here is from genome assembly GCF_017498075.1 of Psychrobacter halodurans. Taxonomy (NCBI): domain Bacteria; kingdom Pseudomonadati; phylum Pseudomonadota; class Gammaproteobacteria; order Moraxellales; family Moraxellaceae; genus Psychrobacter; species Psychrobacter halodurans. The sequence goes on along the minus strand of NZ_JAGBKN010000010.1, from coordinate 98,548 downwards.
GTGTTGTTAAGTCATATCTTGCTTGCGTAGTACATTGCGGATCTCAATACGAGGAAATTATTGCCGCTTTACAAGCTTACCCTGGTTACCGAAACCTCAAAGCTGATATTCGATACTACTTTTCTAAAGCCTATTGGCAGATTTTACAGCCTCATTTAACAGGGTCTTTCCAAGAAAACAAGGGGGTGTTATACGCTATCCACGGTACAATCGATGCTATTTCAGATGCAGTAATGATGGAGGGGTTAAGTTATGAAGCTGCTGAAAGCCTTTTACGAAAATTAATTCTTACTGTAGTTAGGTCGCTATAAAAAATTACAGTGAGTCTGGAGTAAAGTCTTCGGAGTACCTGTTGGTATACTTCCTAAAGTGTTAGAAACTTCTAAATAAAATATGACCCTACCGTTATAAGGATGTCTACGAGCGAGCTGTGTTATTTTAGAGAGTCGTTATTATCTGTGAACACCTCATTTTTAACACAGCTATTTGACGCAGTTATTTAATACAGTCTGGCTGCAATTTATCTCGTTTTTATCGTCATGTTCAAAATGAGGACACGCCTGAATACTACTATACAGTGAGCGTAATTTTACCCACTGCTTTACCTGATTCAAGATGGTCATGCGCGCGTGCTACTTCCCAAATAGAGTAGTTACTATCATCTATGATAGGCGTGATTTTGCCACTATCAACCAGCTCTGCGATCATTGTCAGGATACGACCGTGCGATTCATGGTTGACGCCATGAAATAATGGGATGAGCACTAAAACACCGTGAAAGGATAAGGCTTTGAGAGCAACTTGCAATGGATCAGCAATCGGTAAAATAGTGGCGACATGGCCATTGAATCTAACGGCTTGAAAAGATTTTTGTATATTATCACCAGCTACTGTATCAAAAACTTTGTCAAAACCCACGCTGTCAGTATACGTCGCCACATAGTCATCAACCTCCGCTGTTGTATAATCCACTAGATGATCCGCGCCTAGTGTTTGTGCTAGTGCACGATTAGCAGGAGAGTAGGTAGCAGTGACTGTCGCGCCAAGTACTTTTGCTAGCTGAACGGCAAGATGACCAACGCCCCCTGTTGCACCATGAATCAAGATGTTGTCGCCTTCTTTGACATTCATTTTTTGTACGAGTGCCTCATAAGAAGTGAGTGCGACCAACGGCAGGGCTGCAGCTTGCTTCATACTGAGTGTTTTAGGCTTTTTAGCCATCAAACGCACATCAACCAACATGAATTCAGCAAGTGCACCATCAATACTGTTAAGGCCACCAGCCATACCGTAAACTTCGTCACCAACACTAAATTCAGTGACGTCGGCACCTATCTCGCTCACAATACCAGCTACATCACCGTGTAGTATCTCTGGCAAATTCTCCGACCAAGGCAGCTCGACTGAGCGCAGCATGGTATCAATAGGGTTCACACTAGTGGCTTTCACTTCCACAACCATATGACCTAGTGTTGCCGTTGGTTTTGGTTTTTCTTCCAATTGAAAAACTGCAGTTGTACCGATTTCTTTAATGATCATCGCTTTCATGTTATTACCCTTTACTGGTGTGAATGTCTTATTGTTTGTTTCAGGACAATAAGTTTAGACGTTGCTAATCCAGCAAACCATTACCCAGTAAACAAATTACTTTTGCTTTTTGAGCAAGCCATGGTTACAGTTAAATGAAATACCTATCAACTTAATAGAGGAGTGGCAATGAGCTCAATAAATCGACTGGCATACTTCAATAGTGTTGTCGAAACCGGTAGCATTTCAGAGGCCAGCCGCATCTTTGATGTACAGCCGTCTTCCATTTCACGGCAGTTAGCAGTGCTTGAAAAAGAGTTGGGCGTACGTCTGCTCAATAAAACGACCAGAAACACCAGTTTGACTGAAGCGGGGCACAAATATTACGAATACTCTCAGCGAATTGTGTCAGAGTTTGATAATGCCAAAAGAGCCGTTAATGATTTACAAATAACGCCACAGGGTAAGCTGAAAATCAGCATGACAGTTGGTTTTGGTGAAAGCATGGTATTGCCGTTAATACCGAAATTTATGTCGTTATATCCAGATATTGATATAAAAATTGAGTTAACAGAGCGGGTTGTAGATCTTATAGAAGAAAATATTGACGTGGCTATTCGAAGTGGACGCTTATCTGATTCGACCATGATTGCCAGACATTTGGTATTTAATGATTTTCTGCTGTGTGCAAGCCCCCAATATTTAAAAAATAATGGCACACCTCTTAGGATTGATGATCTAGCTAATCACCAATGTATCCGATATGGTTATAACGGTTGGAAAGAGTGGTTTTTGATAGCAGAAGATCGTAAAAAGTTGATGATTAATAGTCAGGTTTCAGTCAACTCGGTGAATGGTCAGAAGCAGCTGGTATTGAATCATACAGGTCTGACGCTAATACCATTGTGGGCTGTTAAAAGTGAATTGGCGAACGGGTCATTGGTTCAAGTCATGCCAGATCATATTTTTAGTCCCTATGAAAAACTTAGTGCTACTTACGCTATTTATTTGAAGCGAGATATGATCTCACCAAAAACACGCGTTTTTTTAGATTTTCTGGTAGAACAGATGATAGGGATTTGAGTTTGGGTCTACAGCTTGGTCGCACAAATTTTTATAGTCGATGATTGCTAAATACACTTTCATGAATATTGATGTTCTTAAAGACCGAGTATGAATAGTTTATGGAAAAATAGGAGAGCACCCAATCCGCGTATTATTTCATATACGATATATGCCTAAGCACTCATTACTTGATAGACGTACTTATTGGTTAGGATATTTATATGAATACTAAGATGATAATAATCATTGTTGTCACTGCCATCCTTGCGTTCTGGCTAGGCATCAAAGCCCATGAATTCTATTACAATGATATTTGTTTGGATCTGGGCGGTGGTCAGAATCCAGGAAACCATCATATTTGCGTCATTCAGCAATAACTATACTGCAATAACTTTTGAATAAAGATAAATTATTATTGCTAATTCTCATCTAACGGAGCTTTTATGACATCTAAATTATTTATCAGTGGTTCAATTATGCTGACCCTCGCTGCACTGTCTGGACTGATGGAGAGCTTATTTTACGGTGACATTGGTGCTGATGGCGTGCTCCAAGAAAGCTTGTTTTTACCTTTGGCTTTGATTTTTTTAGCCTTAGCCATCATCCTTTATGGCTTATCATTAATCATGCAGGTAAAAACAAGAGTGACAGGTACTCACATGAGCTAAACACTTATTCCCCAACTACATTATCAACCAGCATCACCTCTTCGCTCACTGTAAACGTTAGATCATGAACACTAGATCTGACGTTTTTATTTTGGTCAGTCTTTGTTGGGTATACTCAATGAAATCAGACAAACAGCCTCACTGAACATTTTTCGATACAGTACAGTTATAAAGTTCAATGCTAGGTACATATAATCATTTAGGGCGAGTCGTCAATTAGCACATTAATGCATTTAGTGGCCTTAAAATGGCTAAATTTTGCTAAACATTTTCAGTAATCTTGTCTATCTACCATTTTTCTCATTTTAAGCCTCACAATCTAATTGATGACACGCCCTAGGTTTCACTTTTTTAATAATTGTACGGCCATTTTTATAAATGCCTGTGCTGCAGGAGAAGCTTGCCGGGTACTGTGCAGTGCTAAACCAATCGTTCGTTTGTATTGCGGCGCTACTTGCCGAACCACATAGCCATCAGTTGGCAAAGCTTGAGGGAGTGCTAATTCAGCAACAAGGGCAACACCTTCTCCTTTTGCAACCAAGGCAATTGTCGTCATCAATTGGGTCGTTCTGTAGCGAATATCGGGGATCAGATCCTCGGATGCAAATAGCTTGGAAATGAGTTGCGCTGAACCAGCTTCAGTCAGAATAAAAGGAACATGACATAAATCTTGAAGTACAATTTCATCTTTATTCGCCAATGAATGTGTTTTAGGAATAAGAGCAACCATTTGATCTTCAATCAATGCAAAGGTATCAAAATGCTCATCAGGAAGTACCACAAAGCCAACATCAACACGCCGCTCTTGTAACCACTGTACGACCTGCTGATCATTTCCTTCATCAATACGCACCTCAATATTGGGAAATTGCTTACGGTAACTCTCTAGAATCTCAGGAAGTAAGCGCAAAGAAGAAGTAGGGCCGAAAGAACCAATACGCAGGCTACCTAGTTGCAATCCCTTAATATCAGCAGCTTCTTGGCGTATGGTCTCAGCCAACCCCAGTATTTCTCGAGCGCGGGGTAGTAATCGAGTGCCAGCGACAGTCAGTTCAGCTTGTGACTTATTGCGCTCGATAAGGCTTACTCCTAAATCTTCTTCGAGTTTTTTCAGTGTGTGCGAAACAGCTGACTGACTAATACCTAACTGTTGGGCTGCCAAGGTAAATCCACACAGCTCTGCAACGACCACAAATATTTCAAGTTGGCTAAACGTCATGACCTTTTGCTCATTTTACTATGACTTAACATTAGTGAAATACTATAGCACATATCAGGTTAACTCTTATATTGAGCGACATCATGCAACCAACTACCAGTACCTCTAACGACTTAGCTTTACCCTCTATCTGGCCAATATATTTCAAACTTGTCCTAGTCGCCTTACTGTGGGGAGGGACTTTTATCGCAGGGCGTTTACTTGCCGAATCGCTTTCACCGTTAATGTCAGCGATAGGCCGTTTGAGCGGTGGTGAAGAAACCTTACAACTAAACTTGGTAAACTAAGCGTATTGACAGGAGTTTACCATGACCAAGAAAGTAAGAACCTACAGTGACGAATTTAAAGCCGAAGCTGTTAAAAAGATAGCAGACAACAACGGCAATATTTCAGCGACTGCAAAGCAGCTTGGCATTGCCATGCAAACCTTATCGAACTGGCATAACAAAGCCAATCAAGGCAAGCTTATCGGCACAGAGCAATATGATCCTGACCTTATGAGTGCGCTTAAAGAAATAAAGCAGCTCAAGCGTCAGCTCAAAGTGGCTGAAGAGGAGCGCGAGATTCTAAAAAAGGCGACCGCGTACTTCGCGAAAAACAGCCCGTAAAGTACGCTTTTATCAAAGACAATCGTCAGATATTTAGCACCACTACTATGTGCCGTGTATTAAGCGTTAAGCCCTCAAGCTACTACGATTGGCTAAGTCGTGACATCAGCGAACAGCAGGTACACCGCAATCAGTGCGAGCTACTAGTTAAAGCCGCTCACAGTGAAATGAAAGAACGTTATGGCGTAGATCGATTGCATGCTCATCTAAGCAAACAAGGCCACAACATTAGCCTGTATATGGTAAGAAGCATCAAAGAGGAACACGGCATCAAATGCCGTCGTCATAAGCGCTTTAAAGTCACTACTGACTCAAACCACAACAAGCTGGTCTATGACAATGTTTTAGATCAGAGGTTTGACGCTAAGCGTCCTAACGAAGCATGGGTCAGCGACATTACCTATATCTGGACTGCTGAGGGCTGGTTATATTTAGCTGGAGTGAAAGATTTATACACCAAAGAGCTTGTCGGCTACGCTATCAATAAGCGCATGACCGCTGATTTAGTATGCCGTGCACTCAATATGGCAATCAAGAACAAACGACCTACTCAAGGACTGATTGTTCATTCAGATAGAGGTAGCCAATATTGTAGCCATGCGTACCATAAGATTATCGAGCAGCATAAGTTTACAGGCTCAATGAGCGGCAAAGGTAATTGCTATGACAACGCACCTATAGAAAGCTTCTGGGGCGTCTTGAAGAATGAACTAGTATATCATCAAGATTATAAAACGAGGTTTGCAGCCATTAGCGATATCATTGGGTATATTGAGCTGTATTATAATCAGACTAGGATTCAAAAGGGCTTGGGCTATCGAGCGCCAAGACAGGTGTGGTTTGACTACTATCGTCAGGCTGCGTAATTAAAATCTCCCAAGTTTAACTGTACGGATTTGACGGCAGGGGTCAGATGATGCCCCATCCAATTTTGCCAATAAAGCCGCCGATGAGTTCTGTGATGAATACATCGATTATCTCAGAAAGCAGCGTATGGAGGAATAATGACTATACCTGCCAGCATCGCAAAACAGCCGCTTATAGCGGCTGTTTTGCGTTTAGGATGATACCACCTTACAACTAAACCGGACTAACAACGCCCATAGAGCGAAATAACAGGCTTATCTATTAATCGTGGCTGGCACGTTGGGCTGTTTCAAAATCGTTTTTTGGTAATTGATAGCATTAGTTTGAATTTAAAGGCTTCTAAACACTTTAATAAAATCTTTAGCTACATCCCAACCTTTAATATAAATACCTATTTCATGATAAACCTCTAAGAAATTATTAGGAGCACTTGCAGACAGCCAATTTAAGCTAGTAATTAGCAAGTCATTATTATCCCAAGCTAATACCTTGGCATGACTGTTGGAGTGATGCGCACCCAATTGAGATAGAGAGTCGGCAGACTTCAGGTCATCATGCATCTCAACAATTTCTGAATGATCGATATAACTTGATTTCTTAGAGTAATAGTAATATTTTTTAGCTTCTGACTCTTTTAAAGCGTCAAATATAGGCCTTATAGGTGAGGTGTTTATAAAGTCACTTATAAGATATATCCTGTCTTTTGCTTGAGCGGCTAAGTCAATATAACTATGATGCTGGTGCTTTAAGACTAATCGCAGCTCTAGCTTTTCATTATTAGGAATATTAATGTCATTTGGTGTATCAACTATATTGCTTGAAAACCCTCGAAACTCCTTGCGCACTTTGCTGTCAAAAGTGCTTTTTCCGCAGCAAATATTAGCAGCAATCTCTAAAAAATATTTAGTAAATTGATCGTTATAAACAACAACTGACGCCTCAAATCTTTCAAATTTTGCATATAAGAAGTTGCATGAGCTGACCATAGTACACAACCCTCTGTCTCCATGATTGGTTATAACGAATTTTGCATGCGAGTCGGTACGCCTGAAGTCATTGTAATTTACAACATTTAGCATGCCTTCCTGATGGCAGCTTTCATTGAAGTCTCTTAATTTGCTTTCAACAGCCTTATCTTCACTATCTGATTTTTCAAAGTTTTCATCTGTTTCTTCAGCATTACTCTTTCCCCATAAAATATAAACTTGAACACCTCGTTTCAAAGCCTCTTTAATTTCTAGAAAAAAATGAGTATAGCCATCATCATTGACAATGCACCATTTACCTATGAAAGTAGAGTGAATGACTAGAAAGTCAGTAGAGGACTGAATTAGCTCAATGAGCTTGGCTTTGGCGTTTTGACCGCCGTAAACAAAATCTACATCGCCTCTCTTGGCAACAACCTTGATTTCATAGTTATTTTCATCTTTGCTCAAATGTGCTTTAAGCAAAGAATTATCGTCTTTGACTATAGTTGGAAGTGTATTTTCGATTTGTCTAATAAGCTTGTTATTCAGCTTCTTTACTTTGTTGTCATCGATTATCCTTCCTTTCTTACGACCTTCTATATACAACATATCTACCAGTAAATATTTTTTAGTAGTTAATGTATACACAGCCTCGTCACGTACGTTGTCTATCTTTTCATGCTCTCTGGCCATAACGCTGTACATTTTTGTGTATTTGGGATAAGAATTGCTATCATCTATAGGCAGGGTAACTATATTCTTGTTTTTATTAATCTCAGTCATATATCTTGCATGAGTAAGCAAAGTGGAGTCAAAACTATAAACGCTGTAATAGTTATCAAAATAATCTACAAAAACTTCTCTTCTTCTTTGATATTTATCGACCTTACAAATTAGTTCATGTTCTTTAACGCTTAAAGAATAGGCTATCTCACCCATCTCCGTTATTCTAAAAATAAAACTGTCTCTAGAAGTAACAATATCAATCCACCCAACATTACACATGGGTAGTAAAATCTGAATAACAACTTGAGTTTCTAGATTGGAGAAGTCGCTAAGACTCTTAACAGTCATCTCTCTTTGACTTAACTCTTTTAAGAAAAGGTAATCGATAATTGACCAATTGGTTTTTCTACTAATACTAAATGTATATTCATTAGTGAGGAATGGGATAGCAATCGTATATTTTATAGTGTTTTCTTTATTCATTAGAGGCCCAAAAATGATTTTGATTGAACAAAGTTAATGTTATTAAATACCTTATTTTCAGTATCAATTGAATGATCATTCATTAATTCAAAATCATCAATAAACATTTCAACAAAGATATTCAAAAAGTCCCTGTCCATATCGTCTAAATAACCCCTATTGTTAGCATAAGCTTTATTTTCAAGCAGCTGCCAATATCTGAATAAACCGAAACAGCCAACAATAATCATTTTATGTTTAGCTCTACTCAGCAATACGTTCATTCTGCGCATATCTGACAGAAAACCCAAAGCAGAAGTAATAGGCTGATAACTATTATGCCTTACTAGGCTAATGATGATAACGTCGGCCTGGTCACCCTGATAAGAGTCTACTGTTTTTGCTATGTCTTGATCATTATTTTTACTTAAAAAACAGCTATTTATCTCACTCTTTTCAACCAGGTTATTGATCATATTCACCTGATTGACATAAGGGCTCAGTATTTTGATTGAATAATCTTCATCACTATTAGTATGTATTTTGGATAATAATTCTTTAATAATACGGATTTCGTGTTTATTGACGTTCTTATTTTCAAGACTACGCATCCTAACGTCACTATTTTTATCAGGTAAATCGACCCATATTACTGCATTATCTTTATTTAGCCCTTCTAATTTAGAGTCCTTAAAGGCAAATGGGGATGCGCTATTATAGAAATCTGCGGTTTCAGGATAATCTTTTAATTTACCATCATATACAGCGTTAGAAACAATCCGAGAAATCTGAGGGTGCATTCTATGCTGTGTATCGATCATGCTACCAAAACTTTCTTTCCCTCGACTCCTAATACTTTCTGCACTTTGACACAGACTTTTGAATAAAGAAAAATATTTAGAAAGGTTGCTAAAATGCTCAGCTTTAGAGGTTTTGTTTATGTCAGCATAGTTAAAATCAAGATCAAAAATAATACCTTTTCTAAATCCTATATTTGACAGCTGCTCTATAACTAAGCCCATATCAAACTTACCAGAGTTTCTAATAATTTTTTGGACATCCTGTTCTGAAAATGCTGGAAGTTGCTTGTAATCACCAATAAGAACTCTTTTGCTGGATACTATCATTGGTGACACCAACTCGATACCTGATGTCTTACCGCACTCTTCCATAACAGATACATCAAAATTGATATTATTCTCTATCAATCCTTCCATTAATTTAGAGTTAGAGGTTGTAAATACTAGATTGGCAGCACGTAAAACTTGATTAAAAAACTTAGCGTCTGATTTACTAACAAATTTATCGAGCTTCTGCTTAATAAGCGGTTCTTTGGAGTATTTATTAAACATCTCGCTTTTTTTGAATTTATCAATATAAGGATTTGTTGCGTTCTGGATGAGTGTTTCTACATTACTACCATCGTCATTTTTTTTAGCCTTAAAGTTTGGAATGATAATTAGGCCATCAAAAGCCCCATGCTCTCTTAGCTTTTCAGTGATTTCATCGTAAAGCATATTGACAGTGGCATGACTCTGAGCAGACAAAAGCACCTTTGAGCTATTTTCTTCATGGAAAAGATAATCTACATAGGTGGTTATAAGGTGTGTTTTACCCACACCTGGAGGGCCTTCAATGAAGTAGTTTGGTTGGGTTTTCACCAAAGAAGAAAACACTTCTTTTTTGGATTCATCTAATGAAGTAAGAGAAGCCTCAAGATCAAATTTGCGAGAGGTGACAAAGAATTTTTTGGCCGGGTCTGCGATACTTGATATTAAAGAGCTTTGATTGAGTAAAAAATAAAATATTCTCGCCCGCCTTTCAATTTGGGCGATTGTTCCGTCATGGTCTTTAGGGTAAATTCTAACTAATTCTTCTGATAGATTGTTTATGCTCCGCTCTAACGGTTGTTTTGTGGAGAATATATAACCTAGCTTTGGTGACTGCCCTATATATTGCGCATCTAACTTGTCTTTTCTTTCCATGCTTCTACGAGGGTTGGTAGTAGTTTCAATAACCCATTTGTCAGTAAGTTTAGAGGGATCGCTAAAATGTTGTTTAAATCTATCAAAAGGCTGTCTTAGGCTTAGTGAGTCTGATAGCTTGTTATTAATATCATTATTTTCTTTTTTGTACTCTAATGTATAATAAAATAGCCCATCATCTAGGATTAACCCTTTTCCTTCTTTTAGCCGATCATCTTCAATGCGATCTAGGCTAACTAGGTACTTTTCCGTTTCCGAGCGCGCTACGTCAATCGCAAAAGATAACAATAACCCCTGAAGGCATTCTAGCTCAGAGTCTGTATACTTCTGCTCTTTTTTGAATTGTATTAACTTTAGCTTCCATGAGTTTTCATCCGAAAATTCGTTCTTTTGCATAAGCCTAAATGCATTAGGTACAAAAACCAAATTCCCCTTAATTTCAATGGTTTCTGCGTAGTTCAGCCAGTCAGGGACGCTATCATATATTGCCGTTATGTAGGAAACATACCAATCACCAAAGTTATCGTGCCTGAACTCTTTAAATCTATATAGAAAATTCTTCCCTTTTAAAATAAATTCATTGCGATACCTATCATTGAATACACGAAAGGGGTCTAATGTAATATCTTCTTTGATAATGTCGATAACATCAGACTTTGTTAGATTCTGAGCATCATAATTTTGAACTGCATTGTTGATTAAGTAGTTTTTAATAACCTCTCTAATATCACCAAATGTCTCAGATTCAAAGCTTGCTGTTGTGATATGAAATACCGGCGAGAATGAATTATCAACTTCTGACAAGTCTGTAATGGCTTGCTCTACTAATAACTTTAGCTGAGTCTTATCCACTAATTTAGTATGGCCGGTTGAATGGCCCTCTAGTAGAAGTCTTACCACCAATGCTTCGTTGCGCAGTAGTTTTTCTTGAAAACTGTCGGACTCAATTCCCAATAATTCTAATATTAAAACACCTAAGTCGCTCCAGTCTTGATGAGTCGTGCAAATAACATCCTTGTGCTCACCCATAAATATAGGTTTATTAATCTTGTTAAAATCTAATGACTTTTCAAAACCACTCAGCACAAATCTTTCTGTGTCGTCAACTTCTTCGCTTTCTTTATAAATAACGCTATTAGTACTGATGTTTCTGTGAATGATGTCTTGGCCATGCAATATCTCAATACCCTCTACCAGCCTTAATACGTTTTTCCATAAAAGCATTCTACTGGTAGTAGACATTATCTTGTTTTTGCTTAACCAATGACTTTTGCTCTTAGAAAACAAACCTATCCTTGCGGGCTTGGCTTCTACTTCTAGTAGCTTGGTATCCAGTATTTTAGACTCTTCATCAGTTGGGTAAATTAAGCAGTAATTACCACTGTTATCGATAAAGCTATCATGGATTACTTCAAGATATTTTTCTGCATTAGTAACAGACTTTAGCTTATTTAATTGCCGAGTTTCATTTAACCAAATCTCTTTGGCCAACTCTTCATTAAGTGAGTTTTTTGCATACCAAAATTTCAGTTTAAACACTGTGTCATTATCTAAATACTTCCACACTTCTAGTAAATCGGTCTGTGACTCTTCTTTAATTCTAATCTTGAGTTCATCATCTATTGAGTCTATAAATGCCATTGTTGTAAGTTCCATATGAATGCTGTAGCTGCATACTTAATAAATTAATAATACTCTTTAATATAAGCATAGGCTCGATTGAATAGCTCTTGGTCCTTATGTAGCTTATACTTCAACAGTGCTTTGCGTAAGGACTTTTGTACTTCGCGCTCGCCAGCGCTGGTGGTTTGCCAGCCAGGAAAGCGAACAATTCTCACAATGGCATCGATATCAGCCACAATGCGTTCGACCACTGCCGGTGTTTGATCTGTTTTTAGCTCTAAAAACAACTCAGACAAAGCGGCTGTCGGTGATTTCTCTTGAACATCAATCTCTAGCTCTTTTTCTGCTTGTACCGTTTCCTTAGCAATCTTACAAAGCTCTTTTACAAAATCAATTGAAGCTACTAAACCTTTCTCAGCTTTATCACGTAAAGCTTCGAGTCGTTCACTTAGAGATTTAAAAGTAGGTAACTCTCCGGCATTCTTGAAACGCTCAATTAATGCCTTCTCTAACTGCTTTACTTTTTTCGGACTAGGATTATTGAAGATTTCCTCGATGATATTTGCATCCATTACAAACTCATCTAATACATGCACGCTACCCACATGCACGTTGTCATGGATCAATTTGGTAGTCTGTGCACCCAGTGTCAACCAAAGCAGTTTTCCGGTACTGTCTGAAGCGGGTTTAACCGATTCATAAACCTGAGCCAGCCACTTATAGTCTTGGTTATAGCTATCTAACACTGAATCCGGTGATAACGACTCCCAAAGCTTAAATAAAAACTGAAAATCCAACGCAAAAGCATCTTTCTTTTCATTATTGGCTATAGCATTCTGTGCCGCTTCTAGGCCTTCAAAGCCTTCTAAGGTCCTATCCACACATTCAAAGTGAGACAAGGCATTGTTCATAGCTTGTGGTAGCTGTTCGCGTAGCTCTGACAGGTTAGTAATGATTTGCTGAGCACCTAGCTCATCGAACTCTAGTGCTTTTGCTGCATCATCAAACACACCAAAGTAATCAACAATGCAGCCAAAGGTCTTGCCTGGATATAGACGGTTGGTTCGGCAAATAGCTTGTAGCAAGGTATGGTCTTTCATGGACTTATCTAAGTACATGGTCTGACAAATAGGCGCATCAAAACCGGTTAAAAGCTTTGCAGTAACGATAATAAACTTCAGCTCTGAGCTTGCATCATTAAACTCATCAACAATTTTTTCTTGTTGGCTCTTGTCTATAGCCCATTTTTTCTTAAACTCAAAATCATCGTTAGCAGTAGTGGAGATAACTACCTTACTGGCCGCTTCATCAAAGTGCTCATCTAGTGCCTCTTTATACAAAACACAAGCGTGACGATCTGGCGTTACTATCATTGCCTTAAAGCCGTGAGGCTCTACTTTCTCCATAAAATGGATAGCAATGTCTTCAGCTATTTTAGTAATACGCTCAGGCGACTTTAAAAAGGCTGCCATTTTGGCTGATTTTTTGTTTAAGGCATCGGCGTCTTCATCACTCAGGGCTTGGCTTTCTTTAAAGTCAGCAAAGGCTTTATCGAGCAACTCTTTATCAATATGCACATCAACCAAGCGTGGCTCAAAATGCAAGGGTAGGGTGGCTTCATCACGAATGGAGTCATGGAAGGTATAGCGACTCATATAGCCGCCTTGGTCTTCCTCGGCACCGAACGCCCAGAACGTATTCTTATCCGCTTTATTAACGGGCGTACCCGTTAAGCCAAATAGAAATGCATTAGGTAATGCTGCGCGCATCTGACGCCCTAAGTCGCCTTCTTGAGTACGGTGGGCCTCATCTACCAGCACGATAATATTATCGCGGGTATTCATATTAGGCTTGGCGTCACGGAATTTATGAATGGTAGAAACGATTATCTTACGGGTATCACGCTCAAGCATCTGCTGCAATTCTTTGATGCTTTCGGTGCTCTCTACGTTAGCGATGTCTGCAGCGTTAAAGATGCCACTTATCTGTGTGTCTAAGTCAGTTCTATCTACCAGCACAATAACCGTTGGGCTTTTTAGCTTGGCTTCACGGCGCAGTTTTTGTGCGGCAAATACCATCAGTAAGGATTTACCTGAGCCTTGAAAGTGCCAGATTAGGCCCTTTTTGATTTTACCTTCAACGACGCGTTCAACAATTTTATTCGCGCCTTCATACTGCTGAAAGCGCGGTATAATTTTCATGCGCTGTTTTTTCTTATTACTGCTAAACAGTGAGAAGTTACGCATGATATCGAGCAGGCGCGCAGGGTTGAGCAGATCTTTTAATTCTTTACCGACTCCACCTAGACCAAAGCTTCTAGCAACAGCGTCGTCATCATTACTTAGACGCCAAGGTGCCCAAAACTCTAGTGGACAGCGTACAGAGCCATAAAAGAACTCTTTTCCTTCGGTAGCAAATGACAGGATATTAGGCACAAATAACTGTGGTACCGCGTTTTCATAAATATTATGTATTTCATGCGCGCCGTCTAGCCAGCTAATAGAGGGGCGAATAGGGGTTTTGGCTTCACCGACGACGACAGGAATACCGTTAATCATCATAACGATGTCGGGGATTTTGGTTTCTCTATAATGAATACGAAACTGGTTGGTAATGACGTACTGGTTGTTATCGAGGTTTTCAAAGTCGATTAGGCGAATAGACACATGATGATTATTCTCACCAAAAGGCATAGTCTTTTCGCCGGTTAACCACTGGAAAAACTCTTCGTTGGCTTTAACCAAACCAACTTGGTTCACCGAAACTAGAATAGCGCGTAAGGCGTGAATAACCTCATCAGCCAAGGCAGGATTCGCTTGGATCTCAGGATTTAAGCGCAACAGAGCTGCTTTTACTTGCGATTCAACCAATACTTCATTAACGCTACGACCAAGCTGTTCTGCCGATTGGAACTGCCATTGGGCACCATACTGACGGCGTGGTTCATTAACTTGGCTGCTGTCTTGAGACGCATTTAAATTAACACCGCTCATTTGATTGATGATGTAGTGCTCGACGCTGTTTAATTCAGTGAAGGACATTTTAGAAGACCTTGTTATTTAAGCTTTTTTGCAGCTCTTTATTTTGACTTATCTTTTCAATTGCTGATTTTTCTATACCCGCGTATAGAGCCATTTTATCTAAAACAGGTTTTTCATCCTTCAATACTTTAATGTTGTATTCACCTACTATCTTATGATTTACCCTTGGCATTTTTGTACCGAAGCCTTTGCTGGTAACATAATCAACAAAAGGTTTACTATGTAGATGGTACAAAACATACGGTTTAGAAGCCAAGGCAGTTTCGTATATCAATAGTTCTGTAGTTGAAACTGCATCAAAGTCAGCAATAAAAGCTTTATCTAAATAAGGTCTGAGTTTGCTATAACATAAGTCGCCTTTATCAATTAAATTACATTGTGCTAGAGCGTCTTTAGAGTCACCAAAATCAGAACAAAAATAAGACCCTGACTCAATATGCTCTAATCCAATATATTTTGACCTTTCGTGTGGAGGAAGGCTTTTGCTTTTCTTTTGCTTTAATATTTTAAATAGCGGTATCGATTCACCATTTGTTGATGCTACAAGTGATTCGAATACAATCCCTTTAGCAACCCTAGTTTGTGATAATAAACATTCATCTGCTTCTATTAGGCTATCAATTGAATTAAACAATTCCGCAAAACTTGATTGAATATGTTTTGGTGGAATTAAGAACTCTTGATGCTTCAACGTTCCCCAATTAATAGTTGGTGAAAGCGAACCAACAGAGATATCAACAGCCCGGTTCATAAACAAATCAGAGTGGATAAAGAATGGAAACAGGTCTGGATGAATTACATTAGGGTTAGCTCGTAACACTAGAGCATGTGCTGAGCAAAACCCATCCCACGTAGCAATACCGGCTTTGCGCTGATAAGCACGGCGACGACCAAAGATAATATCACCCTTATAAAATCTAATTTTTGTCCCATTTACATCATCAGGCGTACCATGCCGCTTAATATGCAGGGATTCTGAATCAATATGCTCTAGGCCAACATACACCTCTAAGTCAGTGTCATTAGGGTCAACACGCTCTGAAATGTTTTGGGCGATTTCATCAAAGCGGTAGGTTTTCCAGTCTGACTTATCCAAGTTATTGAGGTTAATTTTTTCTATTGCCATGATTAACCTAGCTCCTTAAATAATTGTTCCATACTGGCTTTTAATTGCTCAGAGGATTGAGTCCAGTTGGTTAAAGCGTCGTCGAGGCTTATTTGTTCTTCACTACTATCAACATTACTCACATATAGAGCCATATTCAGGCTGGCATTATGCTTTAGGACGTCCTCAGTGCTGACCACTTTGCAAAAGCCTTCTTCATCTTTGTACGTCGCATAGGCGTTATAAATGCGTTCAATATGACTGTCTTCTAAAAAGGCAATATTCTTGTCTTGACGCACTTCTTTGACGGCGTTGATTATAAGTATCTTACCTTGCTTGCTTTCATCTTTTTTAGTCTTAGTAATCAGCAGGCAAGCTTCCATTGGCGAGTTATAGAACAAGTTAGGCCCCAGACCGATCACACACTCCACCAAATCTTCTTCGATCATTTTGCGGCGCATCTGCATTTCAGCATCACGAAATAGAATGCCGTGCGGCCATAAAGAAATAGAGCGGCCATTACCTAAATCGAGACTCTTTTGAATGTGCTGTTGGAATGCATAATCCGCACAGCCTTGCGGTGGTGTACCCCAGAGATTTCTACCATAAGGATCGTTTTCAAAAAACTGTCTATCCCATGACTTAATCGAGTAGGGTGGGTTAGCCAAAATCACGTTGAACTTTTTCAGTTCACCATTTTCTATTAAGCCTGGATTGGCTAAGGTATCGCCACGCACAATCTCAAACTCTTCTATGCCATGCATAAACATATTCATGCGCGCAATGGCAGAGGTCAACAGATTAATCTCTTGGCCGTAAAGTTTTAGCGTGCGGTACTCTTTGCCTTCATCTTTTAAATGCAGCGCACAGTTAAGTAATAAACCACCAGAGCCACAAGTTGGATCGTAAACCGATTCGCCTGGCTGTGGGTCCATGATCATAGTCATCAGCTTGACTACCGTACGATTGGTATAAAACTCAGCCGCCGTATGGCCACTATCATCGGCAAACTCTTTAATCAGGTACTCATAAGCGTTACCCAGTTTATCGTCAGGGACAGTGGCGAGATTGAGCGTGTGCTGCGAGTAATGTTCAATAAGGTTGGTCAGCATGGCATCGGACAAGCGATCTTTGTTAGTCCAGCTGGCATCCCCAAAGATACCCTGTAAGGTATCAGGATTGGCTTGCTCAATAGCACGCATAGCGCTTTGCAATGCTTGACCGATATTGACCGTAGTTTCACGAACGTCTTGCCAGCGCGCACCTTCTGGAATTTGGAAATGGTGGTTTTCAGCAAAGGCAGCGTATTCCATATCTCCGTCTGACTCAGCTAGTGCTCTCTCAAACTCTTCATCGTACACATCAGATATACGCTTAAAGAATAGTAAAGGGAAGATATACTGCTTATAGTCGCCAGCATCAATGGTGCCGCGCAGGGTAGTGGCTGCGCCCCAGAGGTATTTTTCTAAGGATTTTTGGTCAAGTTCTTGGTTCATTATTTAGCATTCGCCTCCGCGCTAGTAGCTCCCTCTTGTTCCTTTAAAGTCACATTTAATATTATTGCCAGCCGGTTTTTTAAGTCTTGCCGACGCTTGGCAGTGAAAGACAAAAAGTCATCAAACTCTAAAGATTGGTTGGTGCTAATATGATTTTGAATTAAAAATGCATTTCGATCGCTTTGCTCTGGAAAAATTACAGAGAGCCATTGTTCAAAAGGCTTATCACGCTTTTCAATATTTTGAGTAGCTTGCAATAACTGCAAGTTTGGCAGGATATCTCGCTGAGAGATATACGCATCTACTTTATTTTCATCGTAGCCTTTAGCACGCAATGCTTTCTTCTTAAAAAATGCTTGAGGGTGAATATGATCTTGGTGATACTTATAATTATTATTTAAGCCTGCATACAACAATGATAATACGCTATAGGTCTTAGCTTTGCCGTAGCGAGAATCTAACAGGCTATCTATATCATCTTCAGAGAATGTAATTGATTTGCGACTGCCTTTGTAATTATTAATAATCTCTGCCAACGGAAACTTACCAATATTGGCACTTATAAGATCACGCATTTTGGGGTATACCGAATCTGGCGTTCCACCAAACGTCCCTTTTAACAGCACTCGCGATAACCATTCATTGAGGCTTTTTCTATCTTGCTCTCTATCTGCATGATGTAAGATGGTATTTTCGAAGTTGTTTTTATAAATAAAATAAGCTATTGGTATTAATGCATTATTAGCAGTTAAGTTGTCTTTGTTGTAACCAAACTTAGCAACCAGTTCAATAGCTGAACGCATAGCTAATGATGTTTTATCCCAGTTTCTTTCAATGGTCGCCATATTCTCACGATTGAAGTTATCGACCTTAAACTTTACATCTTTGAAATCTGCCATAACTAAGCATGACTTAAGTACGAAATCTTTATTGAAACTAAATCCATCACCTATATTGTTTATTTCATCAACATACTCGTGAATAACCTCACGCGCATCTTTTTCCTTCCATTGTGCGGTTGCTATCGATAACAATAAGTCTGAATAACTGAGCTTAGTACCACCGCTATTGATACGAATAAAAATTTGCAACACTTTGTCTAGTTCTTCACTTTCTTCTTGGTAGTAACTGATGGTGCCTTTTTGATGAATAACGTTAAAAAAACCATTTAGAGTATTAATGGCGAATTCTGATTGCTGCTCTGTATAGACCGATGTGTCCATAAGTTTGTTTTTCATGAGATACATTGATGTTTTACTCATATCAGTAATATTGAGTATCTCACTGCATTGAAACCAGAAGTATCCTTCTGTTGGTTCTGCCTCTTTTTCTGTCAGAAACTTAAATTCGTATTCTTTTTCCAATTCATCTGATGGTTTTAACAAGTTGAGGTAGAGTTTTTTCTCTGGGTAGGCGTGCGCACTGCTCTTACGGTAATAAGGCATTTTTTTTGCGTAACTTCCGGTTAAGCCAATACATAATGATGTCATTCTTTGCTGGCCGTCCAGTAGCGCTATTACGTCCTCATCGTTGCTTAGTTCAGCCTTACGGTTATGCCGACACTTTTTCTGATGGTACTTATTGAGAAACTCATAAAACTGAAATTCGTTAATTTTATTCTTATCAACCTTCCAAAATAAGAATGTGCTAATAGGGTAATCGCGCATTAAAGAATCAAACAGAGTCTCAATTTGATTTGTGCTCCAGACAAATTCACGCTGGATTGATGGCAAAACGTAATGACGCTTTCTTATATTATCTAGGGCATTTTTTATTGTAATGGGGATTTGATAGGCCATTATAAAAATTTCTCCAATACTGTTTTAAATTCTTTTTCCGCTTCCAGGCTGGCTTGCCATGCTTGTTTTAAGTCCGCCATCGCTTCTTCTACACTGGGCAGGTTGTCCTCTATAATCTTCTCGACATAGAGCGGAATATTGAGATTAAAGTCATTTTCTTTTAAGTCTTCAAAACTGGCTACCTTGGCGTAGTTCTCAACATCTTGATAGTCGCTATACCACTCATATATTTGCTGAACATGCTCGGGCTCTAAGTGGTTTTGGGCACGGCCCACCCGTATTTGTTCAGAAGCATCAATAAACAGCACCTTGCCTTTTTTATCTGCATCTTTGTTTTGTTTAAAGACCATGACACATGCGGCTAACTGTGTTCCATAGAATACATTAGGACCTAAGCCTATGACGGCTTCTAGAATATCTTGTTCTAGCAAGGCTTGACGAATTTTACCCTCGGCACCCTTACGAAATAGGGCACCATGAGGCAATACCACGGTCATACGACCTGTATTGTTCATGGATCTAACCATGTGCTGTACCCAAGCCATGTCGCCATTACCTTTAGGTGGCACGCCGGCGATATTGCGTCCATAGGGGTCATTAGCCCAATTATCTGCGCCCCAATCTTTGAGTGAGAACGGTGGGTTGGCGATAACACAGTCAAAGGTCTTCAGTCCATCTGCTTGAAAGAAGGCCGGCTCGCGCAGAGTATCACCACGGACGATCTCAAAGTCCTCTATACCGTGCAAAAACATATTCATACGTGCGATCGCACTAGAGGTTAGATTTCTTTCTTGGCCATAGAGCTTGAGCGTACGGAAGTCTTCATTGTTATGTTTCAGGTTATCGACACACTCGAGTAGCATACCTCCGGTCCCACAAGCCGGATCATAGACAGACTCACCTTCGTGCGGATCAAGAATGAGACCTAGCAAATGTACGACCGATCTCGGGGTATAAAACTCACCTGCTTTTTTATTGGTCAAGTCGGCAAAGTGCTTGATTAGATACTCATAGGCATTACCTAGCATATCTGGATTGGCATTTTCATGGCCTAAACGATACTGCGAGAAATGCTCAATAAGGTCGATCAATAGCTTATCTGGTAGCTTGTTTTTGTTACTCCATTGAGCATCACCAAAGATACCGTACAAGAAATCTTGATTGGCGTGCTCAATGCCGCGTAAGGCTTGCTCTATGGCTTGACCTACATTCGTGGTGGTTTCGCGTACGTCGTTCCAGTGGCAGCCTTGTGGGATTTCAAATCGGTGCATTTCTGGCATAGAGGCATATTCGATATCACCGTCAGACTCTGCTAAGGCTTGTTGGTACTCTTCGTCATAAACGTCGGAGATACGTTTGAAAAATAGAAGGGGGAAAATATAGACTTTGAAATCTGAAGCATCGACGGGACCTTTTAAGATCCAAGCCGCTTTGGATAGGTATTGTTCTAACTGGGACAGTGATAAAACGTCACTCATTAATAGATTCTCTCAATAAAGCAGGTATGGATAAAATGTAGTAGGCTAAAAAATGGCAGACTAAAATCAAATTTTTACTGTAAAACACTGAACTATTCTTATAAGAGGGGATACTCTACAACTATTAGCCTTAAATATCTGTATCTAGCGATGTTGCCTACCTCTAAATGATTTCCTTGAATGCGAACTCTATTGTAACTTGAACAGGTCAAGGAGCAAAACAGACTGATGTTTAACTGCAATCAAGCTTGCTTCAAAAAAGCTATTTTTAGTTTGATCAAGTTTATAACTATATCTAAGAGTTAAATCCTTATCTACAACAGAGCTTATTTTTTAAGACAAGGTCTGTCTTTATTTTCCAAAGTTTTTTTACATATTTGTCGTTACTAGGAACTAACGCATAATTATAGTAGATTAGCTGTTAATCATACTGAAACCCTAGAAAACACTTAGATGGAACTAAAGCATGACACTCAACCCTTCATATCTTTATACCCCTTCAAGCTCCAGAGTCAATCCACCTATAAAAAATAAAATAGATGTTTTGCCAATTGATCAGTTGAAGTGGGAAGATTTTGAGAGATTATGCCTAAGGTTAGCTCAAGCAGATCACGGAAAAAGCAACTGTGAAGTATATGGTATTAAAGGCCAGAAGCAACATGGAATTGATATTTTTGGTTATAAAGGTGCTAAGTATGCATCTTATCAATGTAAACGATACCAAACTATTACTGAGAGTGAACTTGAGGAAGCAGTAAAGGTTTTTCAAGGAGGGAAGTGGTTTTCTAAAAGCAATGAGTTTATCTTCTGTACAAGTTGTACACTTGAGAAGACTCAAGTACAAGACAAGTTCCTAAAATTGAAGAACGATCTTAGTGCGCATGGTATTGCTTTTATCAAATGGGATAAGATACAGATATCCTCTATTTTGAAAGAGCATCCGCAAATTGTGTATGATTTCTTCGGAAGGGGATGGGTTAAAGCGTTCAATGGAGAAGACTTCCTAAGTAATATCAGTAAGGAAAGGAGGTTAGACGCAGTCCAAATCGCCAACTATAGAAAGCAGCTCTTTAACGTATACGCTACTATTTTTCAAAAGTATGACCCGAGTATACCGGCAAGTAAGTTTGGCAATCATACTATAAACATTCAAGATAGGTTTATCGTGCCTGATTTTATTGAAAAAAGAACCACTCAACAATATCACCGAATTAAAGATGTCGAAAAACCAAAGCGTGAGACTAGTGAGTTCCGCGATAAAGATAGTCAACAAGTAGAACCAAAAGGCTTATCATTTGTAGAGTATGAAAGTGAAGTTAGGTTAAACCTAGATAATAATTTGGCGACATCTGATAGGTTAATGATATTAGGTGAACCAGGTTCGGGGAAAAGCACTTTATTACGCTATTTAATTTTAGACTTACTGACCGAAGAGCCAAAGCTATTGAATACTGCCAAGCAGTGGGGTGGCTTACTACCTGTTTGGCTACCTTTTGCATTTATTACTAAAAAACTGAATGAGAACGAAGATTTAAATCTAGCTGAGTTGCTAAGGTTATGGCTTAGAAGCATTGGGCAAGAAGCACTTTTTGAGCTAATGAATGACGCATTAAATGATGAAAGGCTTCTACTAGTCGTAGATGGTGTTGATGAATGGACAAACGCAAAAGTAGCAAAACTAGCAATTTCTAAAATTGAAATACAATCTGCTATTCAAAAGACAACTATAGTCTATTCAAGTAGACCCTATGGATATCGAGTACAAAAGAACTCCTTCCAAGGACTCAAAGTTCAAACCATAGCAGAGTTCTCAATTGTTCAACAGAAGAAGTTTATAAGCTATTGGTATCAAAAATGGATAGAGGAACAAGGAAGGAATGATATAAGCCTCGTCGAAACTGAAACTAATCAGTTCTTATTAGAATTACAGCAATCTAAGGATTTGTTGCAATTATCAAGTAATCCATTGTTACTTAGCATCTTAGTTTCTCATAGATTTGGCAGAACTACCTTACCAAAAAATAAAATAGAACTCCTAAGTAAAATTACCGCATACTTAATCACAGATCATCCTGAAAGAAGACGGACATCGGCTAATATCTATGATGAGAGCGAATACGACTTCGATATAATCGAGATCTATACAGTTTTGGCAAAGCATGTTCATCAAGACTACCATGATGGCATCATCTTAAAAGAGGATGCTTGTGACATTATTAAAGATTTTTTACAGAAGGATATGGGCTATGAGAAGGCTAAAGCCAGAAAGGCTAGTCAAGATATTTTAAATATTGGTGCCAATCATATCGGTATTCTCGTTGAAAAATCTCCTGATGAGGTTGCATTTATACATCGTCAATTTCAAGAGTTTATGACAGCTAAGTTTTTAATAGACTCTTATCCACCTCTTATTGAAGAAATGCTTGAAAAATACGCTCATGACCCACAATGGAATCAAGTAATTCTCTTCTTTTTTGGGTTGATAAAAATGCGTAAAAGCCAAGATTTTGAAGATTATATCTCTATTGTAGAGCAAAAGAGTAAAGGGCTTGGTGGTTATACTAAATTACTCACCTATTCCTTAGGGCTAACGCTAAATAATGCACCTATAGCAATTACAGATCGTTATTTTAAAGAATTAGTTAAGGATTTTGAGTACGAAACGCATCCTAGTAAAAAAGAAGCTTTATGGAACGTACTGCTAAGTGCTCTTTATAACCCTAGAGTTAATGAAAAAGTTCTGGCGTATTTATTCAAGTATTTCCCAAATAGATATAGCTTTAGCGATCAGCGTCTGCAAGCACTAGAGTATTTATCCGAGGATGAACTCACCCATAGTATAAGACAGTTCATGGTCAAGTCTCTTATTAATGGTAATGAATATCAAAAACTAGAAGCCTCAAAACAGGTTGTACGACTTATTACTGACAAGTGGTTGTCTAATAAGGTTTTAACGCTTTTGTATAGTTGCTATAAACCTGGAATCATTGGTTATCTCATAAATAGTCTGATTTCTGATGAATTGGATGGAAAAACTAAAAAGGATATAGTTAGGCGGTATGATCGTTCAGAACATCCTGAAATAGCTTTGTTTGTTACTAAGTTAAAAATTCACTTAGGTATTCATACCGATAAGGATTTGGAGGAGCTAATAATTAAACAAAAAAATATCAGCTATAACCTGCATAGTGAAGTAGTGCAGACATTGATAGCAGGTTGGTACAATAGTGAGATGCTTTACCAATACTTAATACAATCCGTTGATGAGCATATATCTGATTCAGTCATTAGACATGAGCATGCATGGATTATATTATTTAAATGTTTCAACCATAAAGAAGAAGTTATTGACAAAATAATTTATGAACTGAAAAACGAAAAATACCCTTTTTCACATATGCATAATCCTAAAGGCTGGAAAGCTTTAGCAGAAAACTTTAAAGACAATGTAAGACTTATTCCTATTATTGAGGATTGGCTAAAAAAAATAGGCGGGCATCGGGAGATGTGGATAGCCTACGCCTGCTTAATAGGAAGAACAGAAGAAAACAAGCATCATCTTCTTAAACAATTAACCGAATCAAGCTTCTCACATTGGCAACTTATGGCATTGACATCTGGTTGGTCAGATGATGAAAAAGTGAGAGAAGAGCTAAAAGCTTATTTTCAAAGCGATAATAAAGGTAGAGATTATTCAGCTGGCTACATCAGTAATGTATTTTTAGATGAAAAGGGTGAAGGTGTTAGAATAGCAGAGAATATTTTGTTTAATCGAGCATTACGTCAACGTAGTAGAGCTTTGCCTGCACTTCTCGAGCTAGACAAAGACTATTTCGAGCAAAATCTTCTTGATGGATTTGTAGAGAATGAGTTGCCCCTGCTAGATAAAAAATGGGAAAACTATTATGAAACCCTATATGTTTTAATAAATAATTTTCATGAGCATGAACAAATCAAGCTATTAGCAAAAAACAATATATTTAAGGTTCCTGCTCTTATTATTCATTATTATCCAGATATGATGCAAGAGTTTGAGGAGGTGATTTCTACCTCGCTACCTATAGCAGATAATCTTAGGTTAAAACTCATAGAAGAGTTGAATCATAGATACTTCTTGAATAATATACAAGTGATCGAACAATTAAGTCTTTTTATGGATGAGCAGAACCTACAAATCAGGATGGCATCAGCCCTTGCTAATTTTGACCATTTAAAAGAAACTGCTCCCAATGCTATTCTAGAAAGATGCAATAGTCTAATTTTTTATTCAGGGGAAGACTATGAAGTACAAAGGCAGATTGCTTTTAGCGGTTATTTAAAACTAGGCAAGCTAGAGGAATATTTTACACTAGAAGACCCTAGCGAATATTATGCTGATAAAGCTATAGAAGATAGGTTAGCAAGTCCTAAAATTGAGTTATTCGATCATCATGGTCATAGTAGTATTATCGTTAAGTTACTGATTGAGAATTTTGACTATATTATCAACGTTTTAAATAACGATTTAAACAGGATCTCAATGTTTGGTAATAAAGAAGATCAGGACCAGAATCAATGGGGATTCATAGCAAAGTATTCAGATAAAGACTCACCTAGCACACCTCATATTATTAACTATATCAACAAGGTAAAAGATATCAGTAATATTGATCTGATTGATTTCTTGATTAGAACATCGTCTGAACCTAGTGATCTAAAACAAATACTTATCAAAAATATTGATAATAAAGATGAAGTAACTGCTCTCAAATGCGGAAAGTTGCTTGGAGAATTATTTAATGATGATCAAGAGGTGTATAACTTAGTAAGTAAAATACAAAGCGTTCATGAAAATCCAGGTAGAGTAATGGCTTTATGTCATGGCTGGCCTAGCCATCAATTGCTAAAAGATATCGTCAATGATTTATATAAAAATCAGACACGAGTAACTGCTGATCTGGCGTATACCATTAGATTTATGTTTGGAGATGCGAATAATATCCTAAGATTTTTAGAGGCCTTATTTGATAATTATAACGAAGCTCTTTATAGCCATAAGTTCTTTTATCCACTTCTTTTACAAAGAGCTAGAGATGATAAGGAATTGAAATCGATAATCAAACGCCTATTGTTATCCACCAACTCCATATCTGAAAAGGTCTCATTATATGCACTGCTTGAAAAAGTGGATGGTATTGATCAAGATATTATCACGTGGAAACAACAAGAGTTGCTTTCTCAGGAAGTGTATCGCTTTGGATATAACATTACTAGTAATAAACTCACATCACTGATCGAAGTACTGAATGAGACGAGTAATGATTTGACAGTATATAATTAAATATCAAAGGTAAGTCTTATGAAGCATGATACTGAAAAATATAGAAACGTTTTTGAAAAGATGTCTTCTGAGAAAATAGAAGAGATAAATCGTTTGAATGATGAAGAGCATCGAAGGCAAGCGCAGGCATTTGAGGTTGGTTATAAAAAGGATATTTGCTATTTATGTAATAAGCCCTTCAAAACTATAAGCAAAGATGATCCATGTCTACATTGGTTACTACGGCAATGCAAGTTTAAGAAAAAAGACTTCCCAAAAATCTACGAAAAATACGGCTATGGGAGTATTGCTGCATTTATTAGATGGTGCGCAAATCAAGAACGTTTAGTTTCGAATATTAATGATCTTGAAGAAGAGAAGTCAGATAGGAAGATTCTGTCATATACAGTTAAGTGGAAAAACATTGAATGGACGTTTGACTGTTCTAAGAATGATTTTGAAGGACACGTAGGAACTTCAATTGACTATCCTCATTATCATTTTCAAATGAGAATTGATGGTAGGCAATTCATTAACTTCAACGACTTTCATATCCCGTTCACTGATCAAGATCTATTCGTATTAAAAAATACTATGGAACAAAGCGACTGGTTTAAACATGATTTTGGGGCCATTGGCTCAGGCATGCAAGATGCTGTAAGTGTCGATTTTGACGATATACTTGAGCATACGTGTCGTTCAGATAATGAAGAGGAAGCTACTTATCATTTTTCGACGATGATAGATGCAAGAGATAATCCAATTTCTGGCGAAGAGATATATCAAATACAGCTGGAAGCTGAGCGAACAGGTAAATCTTTTGCTTTTGTAGCACAAAAAAAATTAAAGGATCGTGTAAAACTAAATACTATTATTAGTCCTTCCGACTCAATTCCCAACATTGCCTCTAGAACAGAGCATAAGCGAAGATGAAAAAATTTAGAAAGCCCATGTGTTCGGAGTTATTTGAGGGATATTTACATAGACTCATGACGAAAAACTAGTCACCGTAAAATATCGGTGTGTTATAATCAATCCAATTTAAAGTTGTAACAGCAAACATTGCTGAATAAATGATTTAGATTATTCTCACCCCAGCCTTGCCTAAGCTTTTTTACCTCAGCCCATTTCTTCTCAATAGGATTTAGATCAGGGCTATAAGGTGGTAGCCAGAGTATGCGATGACCATGTCGGTTTAACAGCTTTTTAATGCGTTTGTTCTTATGAAATCGTGCGTTGTCCATTACAATGACACTTTTGCGACCTAGCCTTGGAATGACGTTATATTTAAACCAGTCATAAACCACTTGCCAATTGATATTATGAGTAAACGTGTCCACGGCAAATAGACTTTTATGATGTAGCGCCCCAATGACGTTAGTTCTTTTTGTTTTTTGATAGTTATAAATATCGATACAAGGTTTACCTAATGGCGTATAGCCAAAGGCTCTGATGACCTCTTTCTCAAAGCCGCTTTCATCCATATAAATAATAGGATAGCCTTGGCATTGATAATGTTTGAGTTTTATGGCGTATTCTAAACGCTTAAGCCAACTTGCTTTAGGATGTTTAAGACTTTTTTTTACGAGTATAACCCAGTCGCTTCATGGCGGCTTCTATACCCGATTTACTGCAACTCAAACGAGCGGCTCTTTCATAGTAGTAAGCATCAGGATAGTCTGTAATGTCTTGTTTTAGGGCATCATTAGATATTTTGCGTGGTGTTCTGACGATGGGCTTGATACTGATGTCTTTTTTCCAGTTAATAATGGTGGTAGGACTTATATCATAAAGCTTGGCTGCGGTGCGTACGCTCATGCCCTGTTCAAGAGCTTTTAGTACCTTTTTACGAAGGATGATGGGATATGTCATAGTAATCAGTAAGCTGGAGTTTAGAGTTATTGTATCAATTCTTGGTGGGATTGAATATATTTACAATTCGAATATACCACTATCGAAGACGGGTTTAGCTTGACAGTATGCGTATTGTGCGATAGAAGTTAGTAAGGCTCTTTAATACTACTTTAGAAGTTAGAGCCTTGATAGAGTTTAACTTTCAAAGGATAGATTGTGTTCTACATTTGTCATGGCTCACGGAGAGAGTAAATGAAAGATATTAATAAGAGAATAAATAACTTGTTACAAGATATTGTATCTAGCACACCTGGTGTGCCTGGAGTTTCAGCTGTTGTAACTAATAAAACTGAGAATATCTATGTAGGCGCAGCAGGCAAACGAACGCTTGGCGGTGATGTCGATATGACACCCGATAGCGTTTGTGCAATATTCTCTACAACAAAAGCTATTACTGGTACTGTATGTCTTCAGTTAATGGAAAAAGGGGAGTTGGACTTAGATGCACCAGCCAAAGAATACGCACCAAAAATTGGTGATCTAAAAGTAATTGATGGGTTTGATAATAAAGGAAAGCCTATACTACGTGAGCCTAAGACTAATGTGACGACTAGGCAGCTGCTATTACACCAAGGTGGGTTTGGGTATGATTTTTTCAATGAAACTTATCATCGACTGGCACAAGAGCACAATCAGCCAAGTGTCATTACAGCGACACATGCCTCGCTTAATACTCCGATGCTCTTTGACCCTGGAACCGCATGGGAATATGGTACAAGTGTTGATTGGGCAGGACAGGTTTGTGAAAAAATTACTGGCAAGCGGCTGGGACAGTTAATGAAGGAAGGTGTATTTGATCCTCTTGGTATGGATAACTCTGCTTTTACTATGACAGAATCAATGAAGGACAGATACACTACCATGCATCAACGGGACGAGAAGGGTGTATTAACTGCGCTTACTGACTTCATGTTAGATCAAGATCCTGAGGTTCATATGGGTGGGCATGGATTACATTCGACTGCGTTAGATTATGCCAAGTTTATTAGAATGTGGTTAAATGACGGTGCAAGCTCAAGCGGACAGCAGGTATTGAAGCCTGAAACAGTACGTGTGGCTGAAAAAAATGGCTTAGGGGATATGAAGATTAAGGCACTGCCAGGAGTAATACCTTCTTTATCAAATGATGCTGAGTTCTTCCCAGGTATGCCAAAATCTTGGGGTCTTACTTTTATGATCAACGATGAAGATGCGCCAACAGGTCGTCCAGCCGGTTCGTTGGCTTGGGCTGGTTTAGCGAATCTATATTTTTGGATAGATAGAAAAAATGGTATTGGGGGATATTGGGCGACTCAAATACTACCATTCGCTGATGCTACTTCTGTTAATGGATACCTTGAAATGGAAAGAATAGTTTATCAATCAATGGCCCCTAATGCTTAAAGTAAAAACGATATAGAAATGGTGTCCGCATAAGTTAAGCAAAGCAACTCTTAATAATAGCTTACCCAATAAAAATAGCCGTACTGAATCAAACCAGTGCGGCCATCATGCTTACCATTTTTTGTCCGTTATTTAGAGTAGTAGCGCTCAAATTATGCTAAATGATGCACTTCCTGCAAACCATAAACAGGTGTTTCTATCCCTTCCATTCTGGCCTTAAGTTGCAGTGATAAGTATTGAGAGTAGTGCCGCGACTGATGCAAGTTTCCGCCATGGAACCATAACGCCTCTTGCTGCGTTGGTTTCCACATATTTCTTAACTCACCTTCCCAAGGGCCTGGGTCTTTTTTAGTATCTGAGCCCATGCCCCAACACTTACCGACTTTATCCGCTACTTCCTGTGAAATTATTTTCGCCGCCCAACCGTTCATAGACCCGTATCCAGTAGCATACACAATTAAATCAGCTTCCAGCTCTGTACCATCGGTTAATACGACTGAGTTAGTTTTAATGTGATCAATACTAACGCCAGATTTAAGCTTTATCTTCCCTTCCGCTACTAGCTCAGAAGCACCGACATCGATATAGTAACCAGAGCCTCGACGTAAGTATTTCATAAAGAGACCAGTATGATCTTCACCAAAGTCGAGCATAAACCCTGCGTCAGTTAACTTTTGATAAAAGTCAGCATCTAATTCTGCCACTTTACGGTAAACAGGCTCATGAAATTGCGGCATGATTTTAAAAGGAATAGAACCAAAGGTCAGGTCCGCCTTATAGGTAGTCATTCCATTCTCAACTGCTTCTTCTGAATATAAACCACTCAATACTTCATCCATTAAAGTATCTGATTTAATAATATGCGTTGATGAACGTTGTATCATGGTGACGTCTGCGCCATTTTCCCAAAGGGCGGCACAAATATCATGCGCTGAGTTATTGGCACCTAGTACGATACATTTTTTTCCTCGATAAGCCTCACCGCCTGGGTGCTGGCTTGAGTGATGCTGCTCTCCAGCAAAATCTTCCATACCAGAAATTTCTGGTATGTTTGGCAACCCTGACATACCAGTCGCCAAAACCAATTGCTTAGGATGTAATACTAAAGGTTCACCCGCTCTATCAACCTCTACATTCCACTGCTGTAACTCCTCATCGAATTCAGCACTGATACATTCAGTTGCCCCCCAGTAGTTTAACTCCATAACCTTGGTGTACATTTCTAACCAATCACCAATTTTGTCTTTTGGGGTAAATACTGGCCAGTTCTCAGGGAAGGGGAGGTACGGCATATGGTCATACCAGACAGGATCATGCAAACATAATGACTTATAACGATTACGCCATGTATCACCTGGTCTAGGCTGCTTATCTATGACAATTGTCGGAACGTCGAGTTGCCGTAAACGAGCTCCTAGACCGATACCGCCCTGTCCACCACCAATAACTAAGCAATAAGGCTGCTCGCTATAACCGAGGTTTTTTTCTTCAATTTCCCGTTTTTCCTGCCACGTTAAACGATCAGGGTCAGCACCATGTTCAGCGCCTTTTGGACGTAATCTTTTACGCTTTTCAGGGAAATCTTTGAGCTCGGTCATAGTGGTTAATAATGTCCAAGCTTTACCATTACGCAGACGTAAGTGTCCATAGCCTTTTGCCACCTTGGTGTTGAAGGTTATCCAAGCTTCTATAACACCATCGTTTTCTACTGCATCTTCTTCAAGCTGCCAATTATATGGTTCAGCCGTTTCTAGGGTATGCGAGAGCATATCTTTAATTTCATCTTGTCCCTCTAATGTCTTGATATTCCAAGTAAATGAAACTAAATCACGCCAATACCCTTCGGCTTCAAAGTACTCAGCTGCTTGGTCTATATCTTTTGTGCGCAAGGCTTGATCAAAACCTTGCAGCCAATTAGTGACTTGTTGGCTTGCGGATAACTCATTATCATGCTTTTGAGTAGTCATAAAATTCCTCTCCATGGTTATTTTTATTTACTCTATTGCTAAGCTTCATGTGCAGCAGTGAAAATTCACTAAACACCAAATAGCATACTTTTCGAAGTGAATCGAAAAGTGTGAGCTTTTGATATCAGTGAGTGTCATTTCAAAACAGAAAGTTAATACACTTAAGAAAAAGAATATTCTCTATGGATAGTAACTCCTTATAAGAGCTATAGCCTTTAAGACTATAGCTCTTATAAACAGATGTTGTCAATTCTAGTGTATGGTTGTTCTCTCATCTGTTAGCTATCCTGATAAAATGTAGTATTTATATAGTGAGTCCTAAATAAAAAGAGTACCGCTTTTACGGCGTGCTACTGGTATAAATTTTCTTTGCTTGCTTGCTTGCTTGCTTGCTGTGCGACTGCGTCACTGTTCGATGCTGCATAAAATTCATCCCAGTAACACTGTATTTGTTTTAAAGTGGATCGACTATAATTTAGAAGTACGGCTAAGTAACTTTAGTTTACTAAGGACTTAAATGGAAATTAAGCAACAAGCATTAAGCAAATTAGCGAACTCTATGAGACTCTATGGAGAGGCTCATATGAGGTTCCACAAATTAAAATTAATTGATAGTGAGGAAGCTATCAACAATTTGGATCGTGCTTTCGAGGCAAAGCTAGAAGCATTCCATAGTTTATACGATGTTACAAAAGACGATTTTGATTATTTTTCTCATGGAGATACGGCCCTGTTAATCCTGCTAAGAAATGCGGTTCATCATCGAAACCATTTATTATTTAAAAGTTGGAATCAAGACATCGGACTAAATAATGGGTATAAAAAATATCTTGGTGCTGAGTTTATACTTGCCAGCCATGAGGTAGTTGATGCATTCCATGTAATGAAACACTTCTATAAGCTAGAAGATTTTTATTCTAGAATCGATCCTAAGCTAGATTCGCCTTACCTTGTAGACAGAATGAATGACAAGGATAAGCTTAAACTACTTAATCAAGTAAAAAATGAGCTTGGTTTCGATCTAATTACCGCTTATGCAAAAGAAGGAAGGTATCCAACCAAACAGATTTATGTGAACTTGATTCCTATCTATATTTCGGCAGTATGTAAAGCTTTTAAAGCACTAAGCGACCGAGGTATTGAATTTATAGGTTTTGATGCAAATGCCTACAAAGAGCTTTTCACAAAAGAGCTTGAGGTGGATTTCTCTTCTATTAATTACACTCCTATTCGTATTTTTTAAAGAACTAATAGTGTGCTTTGACTATGAAATATGATTCATCTATTGTTATTTGTTCGAACGTATTTAAGAACTGCAATTAAACGGTAGCATGCCAAACGTACAGGAATAGGGCTAGTACATTTCGCAAAGAAGCACAGTCTAATAACAGTTACTTATTGATTTTATGTTCCCGCCAAAGTGCATTTTCACAAACCGTACAAGACCAACTTATTTTCGAACGCATATGAAGTACATCTGCTGGCACTTCAACTGGACAAGCAGTTCCGCAGTATTCACAGAGAACATCATCCAAACAAGCATAACATTCTGCTATAGTCTCAAATAATATATAAGAACTAAGGTTGTATTGTTTACAAAGTGATTTTATATGTCTAATAAACTCACCTTTATTATCATACGCCCAATAGTCTTCGCAGATTTTTCTATCTCTTTCATTCTGCGTCATACCTAACTCAAGCCTTATACCCATAATAATTCTCCTGATTAATAGCTATATGACTGCGGTAACAGTGTATAAAGCTCGATTTGAAGCTGATTATGCATTTCATCTATAATATAGTCATCCTGAGCTTTTAGTCGTCTTTGCACCCATACTCTTAATGCCATGTAGTTATCAAAGAAGGGTTCTACTTTCAAAAACTGGGCTAGATTATTTCCCTGTTGGAGGCAATGTTCACGAATTAGCATATTGGCTATTATATTGGCGTCTACACTGATAGTACCTTTAGGCTTAAACTTACTACATAGTTGATCATAATCGATAAACTTCACGGTTAATCTCCTTAGTATTATTAATATTTTTTTTGCTTACTCTTTACTCTCTACATTACTAAAGGCAACTCTTGAGTGGATAGAGACGTCTGTGACATAATAGCTTTCTAGTTAGTATTAAATGGTTTCCTATAACTACTAAGTACTTTCTAACGAGTACTATATTAGCACAAAAGTACTCGCTGGGAAGTACTTAGTGCTTACCAGTGAGGACTTTATTGTGATTTTGTGTAACTTGCCCGTTCTTTTAGCAGAGCGAAGACTACGAGTAGCAGATTTGGTTAGAACAACAGATATTAGTAAATCTACTTTACATAGAATCTATAATGATCAAACCACTCGGATAGAGTTTGATACTTTGAGCAAACTATGTGAAGTACTAGAGGTAACACCAGGCGATATTTTGAAGTATGTACCAGAGGGGCATAATGAGGACTTATAATTAATATTATCTCAGGTGTCCTAAGCGAGAGTAGAGCTAAAAATTCGATTCATACACATTTAAATTAATTAAGCTTCATGAGGAAACGATTAATCAAAATGCTAACTTAGTAAGATTATTAATCTGATAGTCTGATAGACAGCTTTACTTAACCTGTATATTTTAAGTTTTCACATAAAAAATAATATATAGAAGAATGCAACTTTAAAAATATAATTCTCGGGCAAACTCGTTTTTTTGACTGAGAAATTGCCATGAGCTTATCCTTAATTTTACCGATGTCTGCCTTCGCCTTACTCGCTTCTATCTCTCCTGGCCCTGTAAACATCGTTGGTCTCAGTAGTGGTGCACGCTATCCTTTATCCAAAGGCTTGGTTTTTATCACTAGTGCGACACTCGTTTTTGTTATCTTGTTTTTAGCTATAGGTTACGGCCTTAGTGCTTTGTTAGTCACTTTTCCAGATTTTGAGAAGTGGCTGACAGGGGCAGGTAAAGTACCAAGGTTTTTTACCAGATTTTTGATGCAATGGCTCAATCCAAAAGCATGGATTGCTTCTGCCGCTAGTATCGGTGCTTATACTAATAATGGGGATATCGAGTTTTAGCCGTGTTGCTGGCAGGCAGTTGTATATCGTTAGTGCTTGGTTGAGGATTTGCGATATTCGATAATAGATATCCCTTTTTTCAGTTGTTGCTGACCGTATTGAATGCGTTTATTGACAATATAAGCATGGGGCGTCATGCAAAAGTTCTGCCTAAAGCTTCGGGGCTGGCACTATAGCCACTCAATGTACATAAATCATCAAGTGATAACTCTTTAGTGCAATGCTCATCCAAATAATCGGCTAATACGTTTAATGCGGCAGGCGTCTGTTTATCAATCTTCAACTCTTGACTATCAAGCGTGTGTATAAGCGCAGTTAATTATTCGATTACTTGGACTTGCTTACCGAGCAGTTCGTGCTTATCGTTTAAAAGAGTCGCCGCCATTGTGCAGTAACCATGATATAAATGTTTATTAGTAACAACTGCATTACTAATGTCTTGCCAGCGCAATTGTGGTAATAAACCTTCATCATAGCGCAACTGCGTTAGCCACGCGGTATCAACATAGAGCATAAGATAAGCCCAAGGTTGGTTTTCGATTGGGTTGCAGGCATGCGGCCAGTCTGGATTCATCAGTACTAGATCACCTTCTGTGACATGATAGCTATCATCGCGGTAGATAAAAGTGCTCGTACCCTCTGTAATAGCGCCTAGATACCGATGGGTATGGCTATGAAGATTGTAACAAACCTTGCGCCCATTCGTGACTTTACGCAGTTCTATATGTGGCATTCTAGAATTGCGCCAAAAGATAGGGGTGTGGGCGGTAGTTATAGTGTGTCCTTGTAAAATCTTAAAAGCTGCTATTAAGAGAATATAGTTCCGCTCTCAAATTGATAAAAACAAGACTGATGCTAAAATGGGATAGAGCAGCAAATAATGAGTAGGGAGGCGTTTGATAAAGGTATTCGCGATTTATATAGAACCTCAGAGGGTGGTGGCAGGATTGAAACAGCTAGGAACGTTTGGGGCTGGTAAGATGGCGAGGTTAGTGGAGAGTATGATCTAACGAGTCTTTCGTTTTTTGAATCAAGCTAAGTGAACTTATACCTGATTCAAAAAGTTAGCTAATAAGCGCTTAGCCCCTTCGGTCGCAAATGATTCAGGGTGAAACTGTACTCCTTGAATGGGGTAGTCTTTATGGTGTAATCCCAGAGACCATCCCAGATTCTGTGTAACTGTTATTTAGATTACATACTTATTAGTACGGTCATAAAAAATAACCATAAATCGACTAAGAGTAGCCATCTAATTATAAATTGACATAGATTACTTTTATACGTTTGTTGGGCTACTAGGTTAGGTACATTGGCTTGAAAGTTGCCTGATCAAAAGAGACTACTTAAGATATCTTGTGCAGCGCGATTTTATCGATCAGTAAAAATTACAAGCCAAACAGCTTCACTTTCTGATAGACACATGCTATGTAGGCCTTTTTTACCATCAAGACTCACGCTTAAGGAAAGAGAGCGATATTAATACCCTCTACTTATCTTGATAAACTTTAACTACAATATATCCTGAATAGACAAGAGGATAGATAGTACTTAAAGGCTACTCGATCGGGATGGGCTCAATTATACTAATCAATTATCGATATTCACTTACTAACTTTGTAGTTTCGAAGTAAATGAGGTGCAAGTAATAAGTCAATATCCACTTTACCCCTTAATTTCACTTCTTGAATAATGTTCATTAAGATTTCAGTATTAGCATCTAGTAGATATTCTAATTCTTGAACACGTTTCTCAAGTCTTTTATTCTTTTCTAGCAATGCTTTGTTACTTTTTCCATTAATATAGACTTGCTTTTCTCTTTCAGTAAATCCATTTGATTCTATTTGTTCAGTCATGTATCTGCTAATTAGTTCTTTACGTGAACTTAGAGTGCTTATCTTACCCTTGATGTATCCCTTACCTTTCAAACGATCATATAATTTCTTATGAGTTATCGGACTTATATCGTATCCTTCATCAAGCATTAGTTGTAGTTCAGACTCAATAGCTTTATCTAACTCTTTTCCTCTTAATGCTGGTTTATCAATACACTCTTGCAACATTAGATTAACTCCTTACTCTTAGACTTATCATATTCTATCGTAAATAACTCGCTAATCGTTATCGGTAGTCTTTTGACGCCTTCATCATGTTTATATATGCTAATTTTGGTTAGCCCTTGCTGTCGTTCAATCATCTTATCTTCTATAGTTTGTAAATTTTGTAATTGATTTTTAGTCTTGTCTAAAATCTTATTAGGATGCGAAATGCTATAGCTATTGCTAATAAACTCATACTGTTCCATTAAGCTTTTTTTAACTTCTATTAGATTGTTTAATTCACCCAAGCGTCCTGTAACAGTGAAATCGCTACATGGACTACCTGTTTGGCATGCTAAGCGTTTCGGACACCCATTAGCCCCTATATTACGCGTACAGGAACCAAAGGGTAGGGGGTATAGATAAGCATGCCTCTTTATTAGTTCGTCAGCTAAAACTTCACTATTAATAAGTTCGTTCTGATAAGATTGACCTAGACCTTCGATAAAATCATTGAATAAAACATCCGATGGTAAAGGTTTGAAAAAATCAGCTATTTCATCTTTGTTATCAAAAGTGTGTAAATTACTTCTAATATTATTTTCTAATGATCGATCGGGAGAAGCATATAGACTTAGATCTTCCAGCAGAGTATCAATAGGAGTTTTAACAAGGGGCTCTTGACTTATTAAAGCGTTATGTTCTGACAAAGTAACCGAATCTACTTTACTCGCAGCTTTTTTAGAAGATAAATCAGCTTTGAAGGTTTTTTGTCGTAAGCTAAGATGCTGATAACTTTTATTTTGACTGGGATTTGTACGACCCATAAGCATTGCTTGTAGATGTTCTGAGACTTCAGCAATTGCTAGAAAAGTGTTGATATTATGTCTAGGTATGTGGCTTGTAATTTTAGAGTGTACGTCATCTTTGTCCTTGAGATCAAACTTCTCAAATACTGATATATTTCTTGTAGCTCCTAAAAAACCATTAATAAGAGTATTAGTCAAGGGTATAATATTGGTCTTGTTGTAGAAGTTTCTTTTTAGGTTGGTTGATCTATATTCATGTATAAAGAGGAGATCTTCAAAAGGTACAACCTCTTGTTTGCCTTCATAATTAAAAATATAGTCTATCGGATTAGATTTATCATAATCTGATAGTGATTTTATAAATTCATTAATAGTTTTTTTGGAATAATATCTGAGAATACCTTTACCGCTAGGCAGCTCTTTATCTGGCACCACTCCCGCTGACTTGAAGGATTTCAAAGCCATATCTCTTTGTCCTGCACGACCTAGCTTACTTTCTTTCAAGTGGAAAAGTAGGTTCATCAAGTCGTCAAGCTCAATTAAATCTGACTCGATATCGTCAATAGCTTTAGGTAGAAAATCAATTAAATTTTTACTTCTTAAATATTTTAATGTGTTTCTAGGCTTTTCTGTAAGCTCAATAGTATCTAAAACTAGTCTTTCTATTAAGCTAGAAGAGGAAGGTTCAACCCAGTGAATTCTCTCTCCAGCACCTTTAGCACCATAGTAGCGAATACCGAGTGAATACTGTTCTATACCATTATGCTTCAAGGTGCTCCCACTTGAAGGATCAAGCAAAGGTTTTTTAATTAAACAATCCTTCTTTAGTAGAATTGCTTCAGTCGAGCGAAACCCAGTAACTATTAAAATAGTTAAAAGGTTTAATAATATCTTCTCACTGTTTGTTTGACATAAACTCTTTAATGATGCGATATTAATAAAAGTTTGAATCGATATAAGTTTTTTTGTGTCAACTTCATCTTCATCTATGTCCAGTTTATCTATTAGTTCTTTCGTCTTTCTTGCATTAGGTGTTCTATTTTCACTACTAAGATAGTTATAATCATTTTCAAATTCTAATCTCTTACTCAGGTGCATGTGCTTGTTAATAAGTTCTTGAAGTCTCAAATATGTACCAGCAATATCAGGTAGACTTTTGGGATTACTATTTTTAACTTGAATTTCAAAAGCGTTAACCAAAACTTCGGTACACAAGCTTTGTGGAGAGTTGTCGCCAGTTAAAGTAACTAAAGAATAATACCAACGTTTGAGAATTAATAGTTCAGCATGAAGTTTTTGCGGTGACGCTTTGGAGTTAGATCTTCTATAACTAAGTACTAATATTGATCTAAAGAAATCATAAAAATTTTCTGAGATATCAAACGCAGGCAAACCTTTTAATCGTTTGCCTTCATTAAATACTAAGTTTACGTCCTTACTTCTACAGTATAACCAGCCAGATCCTTTCTTACCACCTTGCCAATACATATCATTCCACGTTTGATTAAAGCCTGAGGATAAATGTCGATTAAAGTGATCTTTTTGCTCATTTATAAAATCGAGGTAAGCTTTATTTGACATTATATATCCTCCATTAAACTACATCTTGCTATCACAGACTCAATTTCAAACTTTGTACCTTCGTGTACTAATAAAAGAGGGTTTCTGGAACATTGTGTAGAGTCAGCGATAGTGATAATATCATTAACTTCTGACTGTATGCTCTCTAGCACTTCTGAATGATCTTTGTCCTTAAATGGATGAAAATATAAGCATCCATAGCAATTCCTGACTTGCTCGAATGGGCAGGTATCATCATATGCACAACCCCCTATTTCATGATGAAAATCTTTATGAACGAAGCCACTAACTTTTTTTCCTAACCATTTAGATTTTTTAACAATAGTACTTGTCATAAACATAGCTATCATTTGCTTGTATGCAGCATTTTCTCCTAATGCTTTAGCTCTAATAATTGCAGTTTCAGGTGATGAAAATATATAATGCCTAGCAACAACAAGACTTGAATGACCTAGGAGGTAGGCAATCTCTTCAGCACTCGCTCCTGACATTGCCATGCTATGTCCAACATGATGTCTAAATTGTGACATCGAATATTTTATTTGAAGTATATCTCCACTTAAAACTTGGGTCCTATATTCGACAGGTGAAAACTTAAATAGCTGATCGTTAATAGCCTCTGAGCATGTGACAGCGGATTTTTCTCCTAACTCGAATAGCTTATCTGTATCTGATAGTTTTAATCGATGAATATAGGTAAGTATGATAAAAGCAATTTCTTCTGGTAACTTTATAGCTACTTTTTTGTGCGTAAAGCGTGCTTGTTTTGCATAAGGGACCAAAAGGCTGTATCTTGCTATACCTAGTGAATCTTCTGGTATATCTTCTTTTAAGTCTCCAGCTGAAAGCTTTGACATTTGAACAGGGCGCATACCTGTAGTGAATGCTAACGCTAATATTGACGCATTTTTTAGCTCTGATTTGCTTATCGAATCTTTTTTCGCCGTATTTAGTATATGATTGAGCTCTATAAACCCCTTTTGAATTATGTTAATAGTTGGTAGGTCTATATTATCTTCATACTCTTCGTAATAAAGACTACTTCTTGTAGAATTAGGTTTTTTTATTACCTCTAGGTCATATTCATCATCAATAGAAAATCCTGGGAAGCCTTCCAAAATAAAAGTAGTTACAATAAATTTAATCGAAAAGTAAAATTGATTATCATCAGTTGATTTAATTAAAATATTCTTAGACTCCTTGAAGTTAATTCTTCTTTCAGCACCACTAAGATATTTAAAAAACTTTCTTATATTTCTAAACCTATCCCCTAGATGAGAGGGGGAGTTTTTATATATATACTTTATCAACAGAAACTTTGTTATTTTTACTTCTACGCAACTCATATCTTTAAATGAAATCCTTTCAAGATTTCCAGAGTATTTAAATTCCCAAACATCTT
Organism: Psychrobacter halodurans; assembly: GCF_017498075.1. NCBI lineage: Bacteria > Pseudomonadati > Pseudomonadota > Gammaproteobacteria > Moraxellales > Moraxellaceae > Psychrobacter > Psychrobacter halodurans. Next base: position 58,459 of record NZ_JAGBKN010000010.1, on the reverse strand, counting down.
TTGAAGAATTTAGAAATTTATCATCAAATTTATCTGCACGTATGAATCGTACAACTTTAGGTAGTCTTATTTCATCGATAAAACCTAACTGCTCATTTGAGAATACTGACTCTTCAGTTGTTATTTCATTCGTATAGCTTGTTTCAATAGATAGGTTCATAAGACTTTTCCATGATTTTTAATTCTACTAATATTTGTACTGTTAGCACGCTCTGATAGATATCTATCAGCATATCTACTTACCATTAAGCTATTTGAACTCCAACCTCCAGCTTTTTTTAAACTCTCTATTGCTTGACTAATTGCAATCTCATGGCTAGAGGAACTATTCATAGCTGTAATATGTGCGTATTCTAGCATTAGCGTAGCCCAGGTATGACGACAGACATGCGCACTCAACTTGTCAATTGAATCAGTGTACTTAGAGTCGTAATAATTTGGATATAATTCTCGAAACTGTTTATCCCATATATTGAACATTTTCTTTATAGATGAGTAGCTTAATGGAGGAAATGGATATTGTAAGGACAGAAATAATAAATCAGACTTTGCATTATCAGGTCGATAATTTTCAATATAATAAGATATTAGATTATAATCATCGCGTGAAATTTCAATCCTTCTTTTTGACTGTTCATTTTTAATTCTAGGCTTAGGTGATCTATAGTCTTCGATATCTTGGGTGTCCTCTATAGTTAAAGACGTATTGCCTGAATATCTATTTAAAGTTCTTGAATTTATTGATAGCAGTAGTAGCTCACCTACTCTCAACCCATAATTTATTAATAATCGGGCGATGAGAAAGTTACGAAACTGAGTTGCGCTATCTTTAAAGACGTTTTTAGGATTACTATTGACTGGAGTAGAAGGCGTAGCAATTTCAAGAAAACTATCTTTCATACGCTCAGTTAAACTTTTAAACTGCTTCACATTACTATTACTAGAAGACACTCTAGCAAACTGCTCTGATTTATTTTGAAGAATTAGTATTTGTCTCCTAATGAAACTATGTTTTGATTTGCTTTCTTCAACATCTCTTCTAAAAAAATTATCAATTAAAAATATTAGATACTTTATAATATCTTGTATTTTCTTTGATATTGTAGTGTAGTTTACTTCTAATGGTTTTTTTATTCTTATCAGACCATCATCATGCTTGCTATTATTTTCAAGATATATAAAAAAACTATCAATCTCTTCAATAAATATTTCAGCATTATATTTACTTTTATAGAACGATAAACAAAAATTTTCGTTAAACTTTTCCTTCCAAAAAGCATACCAAAATTTCAATGCGTTTAAGTTACTCTGTTGAGTTGAAAGACTTTTAAGTCTCAATTTTGACATGACGTAAAGTAGAGGGTAGAGACATGGAGAGCGTGTTTCTTCATCAATCAAAATGTACCTTCGATTGTTAGATGGGTTAGATAGTTTGACTAGACTAACTAAAAACATATGGCTCTATCCTTATTCGAGACAGCTATATATAGTTTTTATATGAATTGAGAGCATCAGGTGCAATTTGTCAAACACCCTTCGATCCTACAGCTCAAAGATTATTATTGATAATTTTTGCAAGAATACTGTTATAAAGTTATGATTGACTTAGAAGGTTATTTAGGGTTTATAGGGTATAATACAGCTTTGTAAATTAACTGTATAGTTAACTATTGTAATTAGGGGCTTAATCAATTGAATAATATTTTTTTAGCTGAAGAACGTCTACGACTCGGGTTTAAAGCAAAAGAAGTGGCAGATTTTGCGGGGATAGCAATCCCAACGCAGTCTAATTATGAGAAAGGTAAACGCAGTCCTGACACAAGATACCTTTATGAAATATCAAAGCTAGGTTTTGATATTCATTATGTGGTCACAGGGAAACGTAGTGTCGATGGAGTATCTAAAGATGATAGATCTTTATTGGAATTATTTAATAATGCCCCTAAAGCTGTCCAAAATTATATAAGGTCAGGTTTGTATATGACCCAACCTCGCAAAATGCTTATCCCAAGTGTTATTGAACCCGATGTAGCTGATACTATTGAATACTCTGCCGATCAAAAGTTAATTGAGAAAGATTAAATGAGTATTCACAGCTCATAGGTTTTTCATGAAAAACCCTAAGATCTCTTTTTGGGAGAGTTTCTTAGTTCATCTATATAATCAGCCCAATTTTGCATCATTAGTACTCTGGTATTAATTTCATCTAATCGGTTATAAGCGCCACCATGTGTATCCTTTATTCGATGTCCTAATTGCAGTTCAGTCACGATATCTGAATAACGTAGCTCAGGTTGTTCCATAAGTAAGGTTTTGGCCGATGCTCGGAATCCATGAGCGCATTGAATATCTTTGTATCCAAGCCTATGGAATATCTGTACTAGAGTCGCTTTACTAATATAGTTATTGCTTGAGGCACGCAGTGATGCAAATACATATTCTTTATGACCTGTGATTACTTGTATTCTTCGTAAGCGTTCAATTACTTGACTTGCTAAAGGCACAACTAAGTGCGATACCATATCCTCACGGCCTTCGCCTTTAGTAGGAGAGAACGCCCACAGTTTATTATCCCAATCTATATCTTGCCAGCGCATAGAGCGCAAATCGATACTACGTACGAAGACATATGGTAGTAGATTCATTGCCTCCAATGTGATTTTACTTGCACCTTTAAAATTGGACATGTCATTTAGAAGGGTTGCAAACTGATCAGGCTTGGTAATGGCTGGTAAGTGATTGCCTGAGCTGGCAGGTGCAAGCTCACCTCGGGTGTCAATCGCCACATTTCTATCGCACAACCCTCGAGCAACAGCAAACGAAAAGACTTTTTCAGTATATAAACGAGTGCTTGCACCAACGAAAGTCGCTTGATTGTCATTATTCTGAATTGACTCACACACACTCAGTATCATCTCGCTGGTGATATCGTCCATTCTCAAGTCGCCAATTTCACGACACATATATCCCAGACATAAATCCCAAAACTTGAGGGTTGACTCACTAAATGACGGTTTTTTAGATTTGCCTTGATTGTGACCTGATGTTTTGTGTTCTCGCCATGCTTGGGCAATGTCAGAAAACGTAGCATTTTTTAGGTGAGTATACTTATTAGTTTGCTCTTTTTGCTGGATAGCTTTAGGGTCAGAACCTTTTGCGATCGTATTAAGGATGGCTTCTGCTTTATACTTAACTTCATGTAAACTGATCTCCTCAATCTTACCTAACATCATCCTAGGGCGTTTGCCCTCGATATGTGGATGGGAATATCGCAAGTAGTATTCCTTTTTACCATTTGGATAAATACGCAGACTTAAACCAGTCACACCTGAGACACTGACCGAATAATCCTTGTCTCGGCATTCAAGCTTATTGATATCGTTTGCATTATTGATAGTCATGATGTGTATCCGTAATTTCTCTAAGGTAAATGAGTTATGATTATTGATCTAATATCTATATGCTGAGGTCCAGAGCAATTTTTCAGTAGGTTTATCAAGTTAAGGAAAGCAGCATGGAATATTATTGGACACTGCTATGGACACTGGTGTTCGCTAATTTTTTTAGAAAAACCTTATGTAATAAAGGTTTTAACACTTAATTATCCCCAAGTGAGGGTTGGGGATAATTATATTATAGTGCAGAAGGAAGGAGTAAGCTATTTTTTTGTTAATATATATGGCGTTTGAAGGAATAAACTTCACATAGATTAAAAGTAAGAGTGCTGTTTGCTATTGCCAATAGAGTCCTTCGACATACTTGCACGAAAAACCGTGCTCCTGTACTTGCACAGAATACCTTAATCAGGGTGATAGTACTGTTCTGTGCAAATTTGGAAGGTATCAACTCAATGCTTTAGATTAAGATATCTCAGGAAGAACGAGAGATGGTGAAAAGACCAATGAATGTTTCACTAATCTGGAATGCTTTTTTAATGACTATAAGTAAAAGCGTATTACGACGTAGTTAGCTACGATAATAGCAGCTATAAGGTGTGTCTAGATTGGACCTACTGAGATGCCAAGTAGGCGCATTGTCAGAGCTTGTATGCGTGCTTATCAATGATATAGAGTAATAGGCATTCAGAAAGGTTGTTGCTTTTATTTTGAGCTGATTGTCACTTGGTGACGAATACTTCTGTACCTAACGTAGTTCAAGCACATTCGTATTAATAAGGAAGTCGGCTAAGCTATCAACAATCGATTGATGAGTGATTTGGTTATTAGGCGATAATTAGGAATGACAGATTATTCAAAGGGCTTATTGTGCAGGATGAAGGTAGTAAACTTAGCAATGATGAGTAGAACAAGTTCATCAAATAGGTTAACTAGCGACATGGTTTAATACGTTAAGCTCGATTACATATACAATAGGATCAGTGATAGCTCTGTACATTGATTCCTTAAGATAGCTCAGCTAGTAACTGTATTAGTGGTAATAAAGATGACTTTATGAATAGTTAGTACATATGAGAATTAATCAATCATCAACCAATCTTGATAAAGATTAATCATATAATTATAATCCCATGAACTTATCATCGGGTACCGTCCCTTTAACATAATATACATTATGCGAAAACAAACCAATGCTTTTAATAGGTTACCGATAAGCTTTTTATACGTCTTTTTTATACATATTGATTCAGTGATTCGACGATATTATTTTACCGACTCAACACCAGAAACCCTCTTTACTTTTTTTGATAATCCCAGCAAATCATCAATCCGTCACCAATCCATTACCATACTTTTCTCAAACTAACGGCAGGCTTTTAGCAAGTGCTCACGCAGCGATTTTCCTTGATCAGTTAATATCACGTCTGCCACTTGGCAATTTTTATTATTACAAGTCAAATCATAATAGACATCGCCGCCTTGTGCCAAGCTGACTTTAACCAGCCCTTTATCGGTGATAGCAAACTGCGTGTCTTGCTGATAATCAGGATCCTGTGAGTTCCATAGTACATCGTAACCCACATGACAAGACATTTGCGCTGTCTCAAAATATGTTTGCTCTAACTGCATGGCGTTTTGCAGCGCTGTATTGGCGTATTGTTGCAGGACGACTGGATTATCCATCCCTTCATTACGGATGTCTTGCTCATACATATGGCGAATGGTTTGTAATTTTTGCGCGTTATATGTCTGCACGCCTGTTGTCGTATTACTCTTTGTAACATTACTTGCTGCATGAGCAAACGTCGCAAATCCTGCTGCGAGCGATATCAGCATGGGTATCAATGATTTAGTAATCTGCATGGGTCAATTTATCCTATTTTTTTACACAAATAGATATTAACCATTACATCACACCCATATGAGGACTGTGCTGTCTTATCGTATCATTCAGGTTGAGATGATTAACGATTGTCGCTTTGCATGCTCCCAGTAACGGCTATCATAAGGACATAATATGACCCTATTTGCAGCGTTGAAGACCCCTTATTTTTCGATAATGACAGGTGGTATGTTCGCCTTTGTATTGGCAGCAACAGGCTGTCAATCCTCAGCTGAGTCCACTGTAAATGCATCGGCGCAATCCACCAACACCCCCATAACCACAGACATGAGCCAGCAAACGCTCAGACAGCAAGCGTTACGTATCCAGCGTGCACTTGCCAATAACGACTATGCCAGAATCACCAAAGACATTCATCCAACTCGTGGTGTGCGTTTCTCCATGTATGCCTATGTGCGCCCTGACTCTGATAAAGTCTTTAGCCGTAAACAGTATGCACAATATTTACAAGACTCAAAGATTCGCTTTACTTGGGGTGAGCGTGACGGCATTGGTGAGCCATTAATCATACCGCTACCAGAATACTTAGACACTTGGGTAAAGGCCAAAACCTTTAATGATGCTGCCCTTAGCATCAACGAGTTTCAAAAAAGCGGCAACAGTATCAACAACTTAAAAGAGATATATCAAAACTCTGATGTCGTTGAGTTTTACTATAAAGGTAGTGATGAGTACAGCGGCTTAGACTGGCGGGCATTGCGCTTGGTGTTTGATGACTATCAAGGTAAACGCTATCTGGTAGCTGTTATCACTGACCAGTGGACGATTTAGTGCATTTATAAGCAAATAGCAGCTAAAACAGCAGGATACTGACGCTCAATCATGGTGCCCTGCCCTTTTTTGCGGTAATTTTATCCGTATATTCATATTTTTTATATGTATTTTAAAGCTTGTATGGTCGACTCGCTTTAGAACAGATGCAGAGCAATTGACAATACCTTGTTATCCCGTGCTGGGCGTATCTCGAGGCGAATAACCAAAATATTGTTTATAAATGCGAGAAAAGTAACTTTGATCGCCATACCCGACCCTATGAGCGACCTCTTCAATGGTGACATAGCTCTTTGATTTTAAAATATGATTGGCCTGCTTTAAACGCAGCATCTTGACCCACTCTGAAAAGCTATAAGGTAGCTCAGCAAAAAGCTTGTGCAAGTATCTAACAGAGATATGACAAGCTGCAGCGACAGTTTTTGGGCTCAAATCAGGGTTTGCTAAATTTAAATTCACATAATGCTCGATACGTTTGAGATGCACAGACTGTATCGCTGACATCTCACTCATCATCACTTCTTTGGGTGCGCTTAATGTCAAGACAATCAGGTTTAGCAGCTGCTGCTCTAGTATCTTTATCTCCAAATCAGCCAGCTTTTGATGATGAATTAGCGTCAAAATTTGCTTCATCTGAAACACCAGTAACCTGCCTGCACCTTCATCGATAGACAAGCTGCGGGCAAACTGCCGCTCTATAGTAGGTATTTGCGCCGACAGTAAGGCTAACGGTACTTTTATCACATACAATGACGCCTCATACAGATGATAAAACTCATAAGGTAAGTTGGACAGCTCAATAAAAAACTGGCCACGTTTGGCGCTCAGTGAGCGTTTTTTTTGAATAAAGCGCACATCACCTGTCAGCGGAAACGTGATTAAAATACTGTCATCGTAATCAGCACTTTGGGCACCACGATCATAGTATACGGTATTGGCATGATAATGCGAGACACCGATATCGAGCAGCTTGGCATGCTGCAAAAACCCTAAAAACTTATTGGGCTGCCGAAAGCTCACGTTTAGATCAAAATAGGTGTCATTAATGGTGCGCTTCCAGTCAAAGGCATTTAGGCTCGTCTGCGCTTGAGAGGCGCTATCTGCTGACGTAGAGAGCATGGGCAACAAAGAAGGTGCTATAGCGGCATCAAGCGTGCTTGCAAGAGGATTCAGATGCGATGAGACTGGGCCGGTATGCTCATGCCAGCGTGAAAGGTTATCTGGTTGACGGTTTGCATTCATCCTTGAACACTCAATATTTGGTATACAACTGTACTGCTATCCTAGCAGCTAATAATGAAGGATCCTATTTTATATTATAAATACAGCCAAAAAGGCATCAAGTACTGAACCCAGTTCAATACTTGATGCCTTTACTAATGTTAAAAAATACTAAAAGAAAGTTAAAAGAAAGTTAGCCTTATGTTTTATGCAGCACGGGTGAGTTTATAGGTACCTGTTTCGTGCAGCTGGGCTTGCCAGCCATCCTTGATGACCACGGTGGTGGTTGGCTCTTGGATAAGCGCAGGACCTGTGACGATTGCGCCAGCTCCGAACTGCTCACCATCGTAGATAGGTGTGTTGATCCAATCATAAGACTGGTCAAACAGCATCTCACGATGGCCGATTTGGGCTTGGCTGATACCCCCCTGCTGAGGCGCAAGCGTCGGCAGCTTCGGTTTACTGATTTTGCCAATCACCGCCACCTCGATATTGACCAGCTCGACTTTACTATCACGCTCATCATAGGTATATAGCTCCTTGTGACGCTGGTGAAATGACTCTAAGATAGTATTTACGCTTTCAGCATCGAGCTTGCCGTTGGGTATCAGTACATTACACTCATGCACCTGACCGACGTAGCGCATCTCCATGGTACGCTCGATAGAGATGTCTTCATCGGTAAAGCCGTCTTCTAGTAACTTTTGCACGCCCTCTTCTTCAAGACCTTGTAAAGTAGCATTTAGACCTTGAAGATTTGCCTCTGGCGCTAAAATCATCATTTGCGTCGCCAAGTAGTTGTATTTAATATCAGAGATAATTTGACCAAAGGCGCACAAGCAAGACGCAATCTTAGGAATTAAGATAGTACCGATACCCATCTCTTCGGCCAGCGCAATAATATGCATACCACCAGCGCCGCCTGCACAGACAAGGGCAAAGTCACGAGGGTCATAGCCCTTTTCAATGGTAATACGGCGAATGGCATTAGACATGTTTTGGTTGACGATGGCGCTGATGCCAAAGGCGGCATGCGCCAGATCAATCTTCAGTGGATCAGCGATGTGGGTCTGTACCGCTTGCAGCGCTTTGTCTTTATCCAAGGTCACACTACCGCCCAACACCGCATTGGGCTGCAGATAACCCAATACCAAATTGGCATCGGTCACCGTGGGCTGCTCCCCGCCTTTGCCATAACACGCCGGCCCAGGGGTTGCGCCTGCACTCTGCGGGCCGACCTCAAGCATACCAAAAGTATTGACATGACCGATAGAGCCGCCACCTGCACCCAAGGTCTCGACATGAATCATCGGCACGCCAATACGGTTGCGCAAAAAGTCTATATCACGATTGAGGCTGGTTCTGCCTGACTTTGCCATGGTGATATCAAAAGAGGTACCGCCCATATCGACGGTGATGATATCGTCAATACCAAACGGACTGGCGATATACAGACCTGCTTGCGGCGCTGACGCTGGCCCTGAGTTGATGGCATTGACTGCCCGCTCACGCATAATCTCGCCAACCGCAAGCCCGCCGTTTGATTGAAAATAGCGAACGGGCTGCTCTGCCCCGAGCGCCTTAAAATAATCATCAATCTTATGCACATAAGAGGCCATAACAGGGCTTAGATAAGCATTGACTAGCGTCGTTGAAGTGCGGGTGTATTCTTTGATCTGCGGATAGACATCGCTGCCACAGCAGACAAATACGCCTGGCATATGCTGCTCGATCAGCTGCTTTGCGCGCTGCTCATGCTGGGTATTGCGAATAGACCAGACAAAAGAGATGGCCACTGCCTTGACGTCTTTTTCTTTCAATACTTTGATCGCATCGAGGACGTCTTGCTCATTTAGCGGCTCATGCTCGGTACCATCGGCTAAGATACGGCCGCGTATCGGTAGCCGGCAGTCACGAGTGGCTATCTGCGGTGCTGGCGGATAGCTGGCATCATAGCGATGCCCTTCTTCTTTATGCCCTAAGCGTATCTCGATACTGTCTTCGTGGCCTGCGGTGCATAACAGCCCGACTTTTACCCCCTTCATCTGAATCAGGGCGTTGAGTGCCACAGTGGTACCGTTGATACATAGGTCGCAGGCTTGGATAATATCCTCAATAGGACGGTCAAACTGGTCAGCAATTTGCTGCAATCCATTGGCGATGGCTAATGTGCCATCTTCTGGCGTGGATGGTGCCTTAAATAGATGTACATCGCCTGTTTTTTCGGCCAGTACAAAGTCAGTAAACGTCCCGCCAGCATCAACGCCAATTCGAAAATCATTTTTCATAAGTTATCCTTAACTCAAGTTATTTAATATTAGGTGGTTTATAATTTTATGCTGTTAGCTTCAACTGCTGGCGCTGCAAATGACGACGTAAAGCGTCCGTCTCTGCTTCATGAACTGTCAGCGTTTGTGGGTCAATAACCACCCCGTACTCAGTCTTAGCCGCTGCTACTGATATGATTCTTTCTTCTACATCTTTTAATACTGCGGGTATCGAGCGTGCAAATGAGCTACCGTAGCCGCCACCACCAGGATTGGTATTACGCGCCCGATCACCAGGCTGAATCTCAGTCACGGTATTTTGCTTATATAAGTCAGTGACACCGCCCTTATGGATAATCTCTAAGCGTCCTAATTTAAGCTCGGGTGAGATTTGCTCCGCACCAGCGGCCCCCATCGTTGGATGCTCACGGCCTTCACCAAAGGCGACTACCGTCATCTCATGACCCAATGGCTCAACTTCCCATACCGTGCCACAGCCGCCGCGATACTCGCCTGCGCCGCCACTGTCTTCTGCCAGACCATATTTATGAATCAAGATAGGATATTGATACTCAAGTAGCTCGATATCACCTGAGCTTAACGCACCAAAGCAGCATAAGGGGCCGCAAGCATGCCAGCCGTCCATTTGCTGAGTCGCGCCAGCACCAGAGATGATCGAAGCTAAAATCATAGTGACGTATTGCTCGCCCGTCTTTGGGTCGATACCTGAGATATTGATGCCAGAAGCATGACCCCAAGAGGCGATCACCCGATCTGGGGCAGCATCTTCAAAGGCCATACGCACCGCATCGGTTAAGGTTTCCATCGGCGTGGTGGTACAGTTGACATGTGGGGCTGGCTCTTTGGCATTACACAGGGTGCCATGCTCGCCCAAGTCCACCGTGACACAGCGGTACAACCCTTCGTTGTACGGCGGATCTACTTGCGCAAACATCATCAGCCCCAGCAGCACACCAGACATCGAGTTGCCTGCATAAGAGTTGATGAAGTAAGGCACTTGCGGCGGGCTGGTAATCTTGATATGTACATCGCTGTCTGTGATCTCAATATCGGCGCTGATGGTCAAGTCGCCCAGACCATGCCCGGAGTCCTCTAGCACCGCCTCGCCATGATACTGACCATCTGGGATAGATGAGATCAATGAGCGCATATGGGTATCCGCCATGTTTTTTAGCTCTTCGATTGCCGCCCGTACGGTCTCGACGCCATACTTGTCTAGCAGCGCAATCATGTTACGCTCACCGACCGCACAAGCGCCAAACTGGGCATTGAGATCGCCTTCTTGGTTGCGACGAGAGCGCATATTGCTGTGAATTAAATTGATAACGTCATGACGTTTGACGCCCTTTTCCCAGATTTTGATGGGCGGGATACGTAAGCCTTCAGCATAGATTTCTTTAGCATCTGGGTTGTAGCCTGCTGGTACTGGGCCGCCAATATCCGTGACGTGACCTTTACACACGGTCCAAAACACCAACTCGCCCTTATAGAAGACAGGCTTGTACATACAGCAATCTAGGATATGACTGCCCATCATCACTGGATCGTTGTGATAAATGACATCGCCTTCGTGGATGTCATCACCATAATATTCGGCAACGGCTTTCATGGCTGGCATGAGTGAGCCTAGATGGATAGGAATATCCTGCCCCTGCAAAATCATCTCAGGCAGATGATCAAACAAAGCGTTGCTGTAATCGTGAGCTAGGTTGAAGACACTAGAGCGGGCGGTTTTTTCTAAGGTGGTTGTCATCTCACGCTGTGCCGTTTCTAGGGCACCACGTACGACGGACAAGGTAATAGGATCAATTGAAGTGTGAGCGTTGCTCATGTGAGACTCCCTGTCTGATAAGTAATAAAAGATATGAACGGCTGTGCACGGCCAATGTGGCCTATAACACTGAAAAACCCTCATTCTTTGTCTGGCTGTCATCCATCCTAATGACTAAGCTTTTTTACTATAGCGGGGTTTTTAGCAAATAGATTGGCTGACAGTGCAGGGTTTTTGACTGTGAGTGCACATTTATTATCAAAAACATCATCCAAGGCATGTTTTATCTTATCGAGTCATTAAAATCTGAGAGAGGTTTTACGCATAAAAAAGCCATACATCGTAGGTGATATATGGCTTTTTTATGCGCGTTTTGCTGTTTATATTGATAGGATGAGTACACCTATGACTTACGGTTTTGCTATAAAGACTACAGCGGTGTTTGCTGAAAAAACTTCACCATAATGTCATAAATATCAGGATAAGCGTCTATCAGCTTTTGCGGGGTCTCAAAAAACACTTCGCTAAGCACCGCAAAGAACTCCGCTGGGTTGGTCGCGCCATAGCGATCCAGTCCTGACTTGCGATGTTTTTGAAAATCTTCAAAATCACGGCTCATAATCTCAGTCCAGCGCGTCGGATCCATATCAGGCTGCATGGGCGGAAAGCCATTGGCGCTACCATTTAACATATCGAGCTTGTGCACAAACTCATGAATGACGACGTTGTGACCATCGCGCTCGCCTGAGTGTTTGGCGTCCTTCCATGACAGAATGACAGGGCCACGCAGCCATGCCTCTCCGCTACGATGTTGAGCACCCTCATGGATAATGCCAAACTCATCTACTGTTTTAGCCTGGCTTTTGTACGAGCCAGGATAGATGATAATAGACGACCAGCCTTTGTACCATTCCAGCCCAAGGTTTAAAATCGGTAGGCAGGCCTGCAAGGCAATAGACAGTATGACTTTATCGGTAATCTCAAAACCCTGCGCACCGGTAATCGACTTGTCATCTAAGAATAACGTCGCCAGCTCAAACAGACGGCTCCTTTCGTCCTCATTTAGTCTATCAAGTATCACAATGCGCTTGGCAGCTTGGCTCCAGTCAGCCTCGGTAAATTCACTGTTGTCTAGTATGCGCTGCTCACGCCAGTCTTTTATTATCTCGAACATATTGATTTTCCTTAACGTTAAACGATATGCAATGATGATAATACTGCGCCAATTAACACTATATCAATAAAAACGGTGCAGTTTGGCTGGTCTTTGATGTTGCCACATCCTCAGGTATACCTTGAGCAACGACTTGCCCGCCTGCATCCCCTGCCCCTGGGCCAATATCGATAATCCAGTCGCTATTGCTGGCCACTTGCATATCGTGTTCAACCATAATGACGGTATTGCCTGCCTCGACGAGCGCGTCCAATTGCGCCATCAGCATCGACACATCGGCAGGATGTAGGCCAGTGGTCGGCTCATCAAGGAGATAAAGCGTATCGCCACGCTGGGTACGTTGTAGCTCGGTGGCAAGCTTGATACGCTGCGCCTCGCCGCCCGACAGTTCAGTCGCTGGCTGCCCCAGACGCAAGTAGCCAAGACCAACTTGCAAGAGAGCATCTAAAGCACGTAATATCGAGACTTCTCCATCAAAAAACGTATAAGCGGCTTCTACCGTGAGATCCAGCACTTCAGCGATGTTTTTATTTCGATAAGTGATTGCCAGCGTGTCATTATCATAGCGCTGACCGTGACAGACTTGGCAAGGCGCATAAACACTCGGCAAAAATAACAGTTCGACACTGACAAACCCTAGACCTTCACAGTTGGGGCAGCGACCCTTTGGCGTGTTAAAGGAAAAACGTCCCGCATCATAACCGCATGCTTTGGCCTTCGCCGTTGCTGCAAATAATTTACGGACATCATCGAACAGCCCTGTATAGGTGGCAAGGTTTGAGCGCGGCGTACGACCAATGGCTTTTTGATTGATATCAATAAGGCGGCTGACTTTGTCCATACCAGAAATAATTTGGCCTTTAGTGACCGTCTCAAACTCCTGCTCTAACAAATCCGCTTCATCAGTTGCGGCTTGGGTAACCACTTCTTTCCCTAAGGCTTCATTAACCAGCTCGACTAGCGCCTGACTGACCAAGCTCGATTTGCCTGATCCCGATACGCCAGTGACACAGGTCATCACCCCTAGCGGAAACGCAATACTTAACCCTTGGATGTTATTGCGCTCTATATCAGCAAGCTGTAGCCAAGCGCTAGGTTTTCTAAGCGGTTTTTTGTGCGCCGTCTCTTTATCGGTAAAGAGATATTGTGCGGTTTTTGATGCAGCAACCTGACGCAAACCCTCTACCGGGCCGCTATAGACAATTTCGCCGCCATGCGTGCCCGCCTTAGGCCCGACATCGACCACCCAATCGGCATGACGGATGACGCTCACATCATGCTCGACGACAAACACTGAATTGCCAGCGGCGATGAGCTCATCCAATGCCCCCAGAAGTGCCTGCGTGTCAGCGGGATGCAGACCAGCGGAGGGCTCATCAAGCACATACACCACACCAAACAGCTGCGAGCGTATTTGCGTGGCTAATCTTAGACGCTGCAACTCCCCTGGCGATAATGTCGGCGTGGTGCGCTCAAGCGACAAGTAACCCAAGCCCAGTCTCGTTAGTGCTTCAACACGCGCTAATATATCGCTAGCGATCCGCTGTGCGACGATGGCTTTTTCGCGGTTGGGGGTGTCATCTTTGATTTTTGCATGCGCTGTTTTTTGCAGCGTTAACGCCAGATCGGTTAAGGTAAGCTGTGACAGCTCGCCGATATCCAGCCCTGCAAACGTTACTGATAGCGATTCTTTTTTGAGCTTTTTGCCATGACATTCTGGGCATACAGATATTTGCATAAACTGCGAAACCCGTTTTTTGACCCGTGGGCTTTGCGTGGTGGTAAAGGCATTTAAAATAAAGTTTTTGGCGCTGATATACGTGCCCATATAGTTGGGCTTTTCACCTTTTTCAATCGCAGCACGCGTTTGCTCAAGGTTGTATTCAGGATAGACGGGGACTGTTGGCGTCTCATCAGTATATAAGATCCAATCGCGAGACTTTTTGGGCAATTTGTGCCACGGCGTATCGATATCATAGCCAAGCGTGGTCAATATCCGGCTCAAGTTTTGTCCTTGCCAAGCACCGGGCCATGACGCAATCGCCCTCTCACGAATGGACTTGCTACCATCAGGTACCATCAACTCTTCGGTTACATCAAACACTCGGCCAATACCCGAACACATCGGGCACGCCCCCTCTGGGGTATTGGGCGAGAATGCATCGGCGTAGAGCATCTCTTGATCTGCCGGGTACTCGCCAGCTCGTGAGTACAACATCCGCAGGCCGTTCGATATGGTCGTGACACTACCAACGGAGGAGCGTACAGAGGGCGTGCCCCGCTGCTGCTGTAAGGCGACTGCGGGTGGCAGGCCTTCTATGGCATCGACATCTGGCTCGTCCACTTGATCGATCAGACGCCTTGCATACGGCGACACCGAATCGAGATAACGGCGCTGTGATTCGGCGAACAAAGTCCCAAACGCCAGCGATGACTTGCCTGAGCCTGATATACCCGTAAACACCACCAGCGCATCACGTGGCAAATCAACGTCGACGTTTTTTAGATTATGCACACGTGCGCCTCGGACTTGAACGTGGCTGTTTGGTGGCTTGTTGCGCTGATAATTGGGAGGGCTATAAAGGTCGCGCGAGATTGTGTTATTGTACTTGGCCATACCGCAGTCTTTCCTCTTAACTCATTATTATTATAAGATTTGATTCACAAGAGGTTAACACACCTTGGCTTTAGGCTAGAGCTAGGCTTACGTATTCATAGTATAGAGAGACAAAACGATAACTTGATACTTAAAAGAGTATAAAAATAGCGCGCTAAAGATGTCCTTAGCGCGCTATTTATTGACCAGTCAATACGTTTATAACTTATGACGCGTAATTATTAATCACTATTAATAATCATGAGTACCACGAATAGGATAATCTTTATCTCTGATAAACGCCAAACCTTCTGCAAGTGTTTCAAGATCGGGTCTTACAAAAGGATTGTTTGAGATGTCCACGACTTGGATATCCCCTTTGTCATTGACCACGTAGATACCAGGCTCAGCAAACGGATGATCGGTTTCGTTTTCTGAGCGCGGGTCAGAGATATAAAGCCCCAGCGTTTTCATTTGCTCAACACTCAAACCATAAGCGATCGGAAAATCGATATCTATATCGTCAAAATGGCTTTCTAGCTGTTCTTTACTGTCGCCAGATACCGCAATGATATCGACACCTGTCTTATAAAAAGACGCTTTTCTGCTCTCAAGCTCGTTGAGGTATTTGGTACACATCGGACAATGCTGA
The DNA here is from genome assembly GCF_017498075.1 of Psychrobacter halodurans. Classification (NCBI taxonomy): domain Bacteria; kingdom Pseudomonadati; phylum Pseudomonadota; class Gammaproteobacteria; order Moraxellales; family Moraxellaceae; genus Psychrobacter; species Psychrobacter halodurans. The sequence continues at coordinate 42,685 of NZ_JAGBKN010000010.1, read as the reverse complement.
CCGCGATAAATGACGACCAGTTTCCAATCATGGCCATGGGCTGGTTTCCCCAATGACTGCATCTCGCCGTTATACAGCTGTACCTGTATCTCAGGAAACTTGGTGCCAGAAAGTAGTTTTTGATTGTAAGCTGCTTGCATAATTTTATCCTTGTATATTCTCGTTATTGTGACTTTTAAGATTGATTTTGACCAATCGTTCAATATCTTACTAACGAGGGTATAATTAAAAAGCCGACAATTAAGTCGACTTTTTGTTATGAAATGATACCTGTTAGCAACCTAGGGATATTTTTAACCTTAACCCACCACCAGCCGCATCATCTGCGTGCTGATATAGCCGCCAAAGGTACCGACTGCATAGCCAAGAATACCCAAAAACACTCCCACTGGTGCGAGTGATGGATGAAAGGCGGTAGCGACAATCGGAGCTGAGGATGCGCCGCCAGTATTGGCATTAGAGCCCACAGCCAAAAAGAAAAACGGCGCACGAATGAGCCTTGCGACAGCAAAGATAATGACGACGTGAATACTCATCCATAAGAGACCGATGAGTAATAGCCGCCACTGCGAGACAATACCGGCTAGATTGATTTGCATGCCGATAGCCGCGATAAGTACAAAGATAAATACTGTACCGATTTTGGAAGCGCCCACATGATCAAGCCGGCGAATTTTGGTAAAAGAGAAGATCACCCCTATGATGGTAATGATGACCACCATCCAAAAGAAGCTACTGGCAAAGCTGTACTGCACCGCCCAGCTATAAGGCGCGAAAAACCCTGCGATTTGGCCGCCCAAAAAGTGCGCCACGCCCACCATGGCAAAGCACAGACCAAACATCACCATGAGGTCATTGAGTGTCGCAGGCCGCGCATGGTGACGCTCATAGTTCTCAACTGCGGTGATGACTTTGTCGATACTGCTGCTATCGGCTTTTAATAATTTATCAATTTTATCGCTGTGCTTGGCCATAATAAGTATCGCGAGTAACCATAGCGAGGCGTTGGTGGTATCGACCAGAATCATCATGCCAAACAAGTCATCACTGACCCCAAACAGCTCTTTCATCGCCGCTTGGTTGGCCGCGCCGCCGATCCAGCTGCCCGCCACCGCCGAAAACCCACGCCACAAGGTATCATTACTAAACATACTGGGTGACACCCATTTGGCGATGCCTAAGCTGATCGGACCACTGATGATAATGGCGATACTGGCGGCAAAAAACATGGCAATGGCTTTCCAGCCTAGACCCAATATCTTGGGCACATCCATCGACAGGGTCATCAGCAGCAAGCTGGCTGGCAACAGGTAAGTGGCGGTAAAGCCATAAATCTGCGAGCCGACACCGTCTGCAAACACCCCTAAGCTGTTAAGCGTTGCGGGTATAAAGCAGCATAGAACGATACCGGGCAGTACGGCATAAAAACGTCGCCAAAATTTACCAGGCAGCCCTTGGGTATAAAATACCAAACCGATAATGGCCATGATAATACCAAAGGCTAATGGCAGGCTATCGATTGCTAAACTTGAGGTGGCGGGCATCAGAGGCCTCCGAGTGTACGATTAATCAAAGCCCGTCAGTATAGACAAGGCAAAAAATAGGTGCAAGCAAGGATTCTGCATTCACCCGCGTTTATCCTATTTGTTTGATGATGGGTGGTTATTAAATAGCCAACACCATTTAGTCCTTATCTATAGCCACAAAAAAGCCAGATAACACGTATCTGGCTTTTTTGTATTGGGCGAGTTTTATACCGCTATATATCACAGTGTCATCAACGCCAGCAATATTATGGCGCTGTATTACGAGTTTTTACCACGGTTGCCGCCGTTTGGACGACCTTGGCCACGGTTATCAGAGCGACCCGCTGGGCGGCCTTGACTACCACTTGGACGACCACGGCCTGTGGCTGCACGGTCACCGCGTGGGGCGCTATTGCCATCGCCGCGGCTTGGGCCACTACGCTTGCCCTGATATGGCTTACCGCCTGAGCGCTCATTTGGTTTGCCAGATGAGCTGCGCGGCTTGCCTTGGTAGCCACTGTCATTGCTGGCGCGCTGGCCTGTTGCTGCGCGATCGTTTGAGCGACCACGGCCACCGCCAGTAGATTTGCCAGCATAGCCACCGCTTGAGCGGCCACGGCCTTGACCACCACCGTTAGAGCGTCCGCGACCACGGCCACGACCGCGTCCTTTGTTTTCGCTTGGTACGTAGGTTTTCTTAGGCTCCATGCCTTCGATGACGCACACTTCCATCTGACGATCTAAGTAGCGATTGATGGCGTTTAACTGTGGGCGATCATCCATACTGCATAGGCTGATGGCAACACCGGTACGACCTGCACGGCCACAGCGGCCGATACGGTGCACGTAGTCTTCTGTTTGACGCGGTAAGTCGTAGTTGATGACGTGTGAGATGGCTGGCACGTCAAGACCACGGGCAGCAACATCAGTCGCTACTAGGATTTTGCATTTACCATTACGCAAGTCTTGCACGATACGGTTACGCTTGCTTTGTGGCAAGTCGCCATGTAAAAAGCTGGCTTTGTGGCCTTGCTCTTGTAGCGATTTGGCCAGTTTTTCTGTGCTGCGTTTGGTCGCGGCAAAGATAATGATTTGGTCCATCTCTGGTTGGCAAACCACTTTATCAAGCAATCTGTTTTTGTGATCAAAATCATCACAGTAGTATACTTTTTCTTCGATATGTGCTGACTCTACCTTGATAGACACGCGCTCAGGGTTTTTGGTAAAGCTGGCAGCGATTTTGCCGACAGGACCATCCCAAGTGGCTGAACACATGATCGTCTGACGATCGGTTGGCGCGGCGCTTAAGATATCACTGATGTCATCAGCAAAACCCATGTCAAGCATACGGTCCGCTTCATCTAATACCAACACTTCAAGGTTTGATAAATCCACACGGCCTGCTTTGATATGGTCAAGCAAACGACCAGGCGTGGCGACGATGACCTGTACACCTTTACGTAGGGCGGTGATTTGACCGTTGTAAGGCGCGCCGCCGACCAATGGCACGCAGAACAAACCGCGCATGTCTTTTGAGTACGTGCGCACGCTGTCATGTACTTGCTGAGCAAGCTCGCGCGTTGGCGTTAGGATAAGGGCTTTGGTGAGCTTATCAAAGCTGGTGGCACGGCTTAGGCGATCGAGTACAGGGATAACAAAAGCGGCGGTCTTACCACTACCGGTTTGCGCAGACAACAATAGGTCGCGACCTTGTAGGGCAAAAGGAATGGCTTGTTCTTGGATAGGTGTTGGATTGGTATAACCGATGCGATCAAGCGCGGTCAAAATCGGCTTGGCAATATTAAGATCGCTAAAAGTTGTTTTGTCTTCTGAGGCCGCGTCTGTTGCTGCTTGAGCAGTAGCGTCCGTGTTAGAGGTGTCAGTGTTTGGCGTATCGGTGCTTTCGATGATGCCGTTTTCAGCGGCGATGGCAGATAAGATATCAGTCATGAGAATCCTTGGGTAAGTATAAGATGCTGTACATTCAGCAAGCTTGATGCATACCACTGATAACCGTTCACCACACCGCCTTTATGAGCTACCATCGAATCATATAACGATATCGATCGTTAGAAGCTAAGCGATTCAAGCCAAGCTTCTATCATAAATGCGTGCGTGCTGTCTGACGTATTTTGGTGGTAGTGCCGAGTGTCTTATCCTTGCTTGCTATCAGCGTATTATCAATGCTTTGTCCAAAGCAGATAATCGAAAACAACAACCAATCCAAACCATCGTGATGATTCAGTAGATAAGATATGAGTCAAAAACAACGATAAAAACGTTATTTAAGTACACAAAATCATCGGCAACAATTACTCATGGTCAATCCTAGACCCAAAATCGCAGGCGATGTTATCAATCTCATAATTCACAAAAGCCTAAGCTTTCGTGGCGACGTAGTATAGCACAATAAAAAACTATCTGTAGCTATTTTTTGCAATATCGTATTATTTGCCTATTTTTACCTCCGTGACATAGGTCGGCAGCTGCCACGCGCCGCCCGCCTCGATCATACGGCACAGTCCGGTGGTGCTTTCATGGCTTTTTTCAAACGCCCTGCCCGTCCATAGCCAATCAACCTGACTGATACAGTCGCCGATACCGCGGCCTTTTTGTACCGAGCTTAGCTTGCCTTTGTCATAGCTGGTGGCACTGGTGGTCACCAAGGTCGGCTTATAAGGTTTTTTGTCATTAAGGACCCAAACGCCGCTGCCTGCATTATAGGCACTCACCCAGCAATCATGCTGCGCGAGTAATTGAGAGTTGTTTAAGCGGCTGACCCGCCATGGCGACTTATCATCTAAGTGTGGGCAGTCGCGATCAGCATCTTTTAAGGTCTCTTTCATCAGCGCGGTAAGCTGGGACGATCTCATGACGAATTTTCGTTGACGGCTGGGCACAGCTTTCGGGTTGGGAGCGACAAACCTTAGCTTTGGTGCAGGCTTGGGCGCCAAGACACTGCTATTGGGTTTGGCGGTGCCTTCAGCCTTAATAAAAGCGCTCGGCGTCCCCACTCGCCCCTGAAACTCATCGGCCTTGAGCATGACAGCGCTGGCCCCTTTATCCGACAACTGCCAGCGGGAGTTGCGCAAAACCAGCTCAATCTTACTCGATTTGGTCAATGCCTCTAATAGCGCATTGACTTGCGTGGCGGTCAGCTCAGCGTTGCCAGCGGCAGCAGAAAAAGGCCGAGTCTCGCCATAATCTCTGCCATTGATCAGCAGTGATATACGGTGACGGCTGCCAAGCTGCATCAACGCCTTTGAGGAGCTTTCTTTGGCGCCGCCCAGCTTGATTTTGCCATCGACATCTGCATTTGCCCCAGCGCGGCGTACCAGTAGCACCGAGACTGGAAACTCACTGTTGTTTTCTGCTTGATAGCCTGCCAGCCGGCAAGTGCGGGTGTTATCACAAGATACCTGCCAGTCTTGACTGGTAAACTCGATACCGCCGCCTGCCGCCATGCTGGCTGTACTAACGACAGCGGCACCGATAGCAGCGACCAAGGGTATAGGAAGATGAATAAACTGAGAAAATGAGAGGGTGTTTTTTATCATAAATAAAAGTATCTTTGTTATTTTTTTAAAAAGTTTTGTTGTTTTAGGAATGAGATAATGTCTGGATATAGGCAGCTCACTACCTAACATAAGACCAGTCACGCCAGCCACAGGGTTTGGTCTGCTGTCTTGCTCGCTGCTATGTAACATACGCATATGCAACATCCGCCGCTGCTGAGCTTGGCAGAAGTTGCTAAAGCCTCCTAGCTTGATATCATCCTTCATAGTCGCTATCCATTAATAGACGATGTCTACGCACCTGTTATAAATGTGGCGACATGCTATCTTAACGTATCAATGTTTCTATCTGTTGTACTAATGTACCATTATGTAATTAGATAAATATACTGCTATTACAATATAAGCATATATGAATATAGAATGACAAGTGCTATCTAAAACAGCGTAGTAAGTATTGAGAAATCGAAAAAAGGCCGATAAGTCATCACTTATCAGCCCTATTGCTCTAACAATAATCAATTTGGCATAAAATCGAGATGCTGATATGCTCTGTGTTACTGGTATAAATACGGTTATTGATTGATAGGTTTTAAGCTCAAGTCTACAGCGCGCTTGACCGCTGGACGCTCAGCGATATTTTGAGCCCAGCGTTTGACATGCTGATATTCATCGACTTGTAAGAATTCAGCCGCATCATAGAGCTTGCCAAGCACCAATTGTCCATACCATGCCCAAATAATCATATCAGCGATGTTGTAATCGCTGTCATCATTACCGCACATATAGCTGTGGTCTTTTAAATGCTTATCTAGCACATCAAGCTGCCGTTTGGTCTCCATCGTATAGCGGTTGATCGGATACTCTAAAGGCTCAGGTGCATATGCGTAAAAATGCCCAAACCCGCCGCCTAAAAACGGCGCACTGCCCATCTGCCACATGACCCAAGACAGACAATCGGCGCGCGCCTTGCCTAAAGATAGCGGAATAAACTTGCCAAATTTTTCGGCTAGATACATCATGATAGCGCCCGACTCAAAGATAGCGATAGGCTCGTCCGCCTCATCATGCAAGCGATCGACCAAGGCGGGAATCTTTGAGTTTGGGTTTATGTCTACAAACCCTGAGCCAAACTGATCGCCCTCAGAGATATCAATTTTATACGCATCATACTCAGCACCTTTGACGCCCAGCTCAGCCAGCTCTTCTAAGAGGATGTTGACCTTGACGCCGTTAGGGGTGTTGAGTGAATACAGCTGCAACGGCGCGCCGCCCACCGGCAGCACTTGCTCGTGGCGCGCGCCAGCGGTCGGCCGATTAATACCGGCAAACTTGCCGCCATTGTCTTTGTCTTGCACCCATACTTTGGGCGGGACGTAGGCGGCGGTTGCTGTACTTGTGCTGTTGTTATCAGCATGCGTGCTATGGTGATTGTTTTGTTTCATCATATCTCCTTACTATCGAATATTGATGTCTATTATTTATTGGTACTGAGGTAATTGGTACTGAGGTATTAGTCCCTAGGTGGTTAATGGGTTGTTCAGTTCCTATTATCTCTCCATTGGGTGTCGGCTATTTTTATTTAAGATGTATCAGTCATTACTATAACGACACTCTGCCTTGATATTAAAGCCCTCTCTTGTAAATAAGCGCTTTTTGACCATACCAGCGCCTAGGTTCTAAACTTGTGGTTAGCTCTGAATGCAGTTTTTGATGGTTGCTTTTTGTGCGGCGATGTCTGTTTTTTATCGCCTTCTTTTATTGCTACTGTTTATCGTTGCTATTTATCGTTACTTTGATTCACTGTTATTATATGCCGCTGTTTCTTATACTACCCAGCTTGTGCCACTTATCGGCTGTGGCTGCTTCGCTCGCGAATAAACAGATCATTTGCTGATTAACACCCAATATCCAATGAGAGTCACATGGTAACGCTAACCCCAACGCAAGATAAATACCTACCCTACGTGTTAGCGGTGGCGCTGTTTATGCAGATATTAGATGCGACTATCTTAAATACCTCGCTGCCGCAGATGGCACAAGCTCTCGGCGAGTCGCCACTAAAAATGCAATGGGCGGTGATCAGTTATGCGCTGACGTTGGCGATTTTTATCCCTATCAGTGGCTTTTTGGCGGACAAATACGGTACGCGGCGTATATTTTTGACTGCCATTGTTGTTTTTTCTATTGGCTCGCTACTGTGCGCAGCCTCGCCCACGTTGGATTTTCTGATAGGCTCACGGGTGATACAAGGTATTGGCGGGGCGATGATGACGCCTGTTGCGCGCTTGATATTAGTCAAGTCTTATCCGCGCAACAAGCTACTAACTGTCATGAACTTTGCCGTGATACCGGCCTTGGTCGCGCCGCTCGTGGGGCCGGTGCTGGGCGGCTATATCGTCCAGTATGCCAGTTGGCATTGGATATTTTTGATCAATATTCCGATGGGTGTTTTAGGGTTTGTTATGGGCAAAAAATTGGTGCCTGCGTTGTTTGAAGACACCCAGCGCCTTGATTGGTTAGGCTTTGGGCTGTTTGCCGCTGCGGCATGCGGATTTACTCTCGCCGTAGAGTTTGGCTCGCAGGTAGGCCGCGGCATGTATGGTCTGCTGCTAGCGGTGGCCGCCAGCGTATTGCTAGGCGCTTATGTGGCACATGCCAAACGCCGCCCCGCGCCTTTGTTTCCACTGAGCCTATTTGATATTCGCACCTTTCGTATCGGCATCACGGGCAATTTATTTACCCGTTTGGGCATCAGTGCTGTGCCGTTCTTACTGCCATTATTATTACAAGTGGTGTTTGAGTATTCGCCCTCACAGGCAGGCTGGCTGCTTGCGCCTATCGCTATTGGTGCTATCGGTATTAAGCCTTGGGTCAGCAAAATCATCCAGCGTTTTAGCTATCGCAAAGTTTTGGTGTTAAACACCCTACTCATCGGTATACTCATCATCTTATTGGCGCAGTTCAACGACCCTGATAATTGGTTATGGTTTATCCCGCTGCTTATCTTGATGGGCGCGTGTAACTCTATGCAGTTTAGCGCGATGAACACCATTACCATTGGTGATTTGGAAGGCGCGCAGACCAGTAGCGGCAATAGCCTTATGGCAGTCAATCAGCAGCTAGCAATTGGCTTTGGTATTGCCTTTGGGGCAGCGGTGCTCAACCTATTACGTGAGCGCTTTGGACTAGACACGCTGGCGGCGTTTCAAACGACTTATTGGATACTGGGAATTTTGACCATTTTATCAGGGCTGTATTTTTTACGGCTCAAACCTGAAGATGGTCGCGGTTTATATTAGGGCTTATGTTAGGTACGTCTCACAGGCAACAAGCAATCGATAGTTGTCTTAGCGCTTTATTATTATAAACACCTGTTTTATAGACATAAAAATACCAGCTTGCCCTTTGCTATATCTTAAAAGATACTCAAAAAACAAGCTGGCAAGTGTCAGTCAAGAGTGGCTAACTATAGTGCGTCGTCGTCATGCATTTGTGACTGGATATAACGCTCAACCCCGATACTTTGTATTAAGTCTTCTTGAGTCTCCAGCCAGTCGTCATATTCCTCATTACCATCTTTTAGCGTGACCAATAGCTGGCGTGATACATAATCGCGCTTTTCTTCACATAAGGTAATTGCCTCAGTGATAATAGTGAATTTTTGCTTTTCTAAACGCAGGTTGCACTCAATCATCTCAGGCACGTCTTCTGCAAGGAACATCTTGCCATAATCTTGCAAGTTTGGCAGACCACCTAATAATAAGATACGCGCAATCAAATCATCTGACCACTTCATCTCAGCGATAGACTGCTTATAAAGATGCTCGTTTAATGCTTCAAGCCCCCAGTGACGAGCAATACGCGCATGCAAAAAATACTGATTGATAGCAATTAATGACTGTCCGAGTACTTTATTTAAGGCGCGAATGACCTCTTTATCCCCTTTCATCTTCTCTCTCCCTACTCTATTCAATCTATTGATAGGTGCTCTAAATATTGCAGCTTAATATAGCTGTGACGATACTAGACAATATCAGGAGACACTTCTGCCATCTGGCTTTGTAGATAATTTGGCAGACCGATCATATCGATAAGGCGCAGCTGCTGCTCTAACCAATGTGCATGATCTTCTTCGGTATCTTTGAGCTGCTCGACCAACATCTCGCGGGTGACATAATCGTGCTCTTCTTCACACAGCGCAATACCGTCTTTTAGGTGCTGCTGTACTTGATACTCTAAATCAAGGTCAAACTGTAGCATCTCAGGGACGGTGCTACCGATGTTGATCTCATCAACGCTCATCTTTGGCGTGCCGCCAAGCATCAAAACACGGCGGATAATGGCCTGCGCGTGCAAGGTCTCATCTTCCATTTCATGATGAATGCGGTCGTATAGCTTGCCGTAGTGCCATTCAGCATACATTTCTGAATGAATAAAATACTGATCACGCGCAGCAAGCTCGCCGCCCAATAAAAAATTTAAATAATCAATGACTTTCTGGCTACCTATCATCACCCATACTCCTATTGTTGTCTCGCAGATTACATTCACAATATTGCATATAATAAAAGCGTTATTGGTAAACTGCTTAGTAAAGATTAAAGTCCGTCAGACTTCTTACAATATCAGACAGATATAGTAGCATATAGAGGTGCTAGCGCTTGTAATGTTATGAACTAAGAATAAGATGCTAATTGAGAATCATAATTAACTAGCATGGCTGATGAGCGCGTCATCAACCAGTATATTAGATAGAGGCAGTACGTGAGGTAGAGATTGCGTGAAAGGATGGTGGTGCAAGAGGTATACGCAGGAAAAAAATGGAGTGGTTTCTGGGGCTACCCTACACTGCATAAGCCAGCGCATCGAGCTTGGCATGATGTTCGTCTAGAAAGTCGTTGACCATAGGCTCACAGCAGCCGCAACAAGTCGCCACATCGAGCGTGTCTTTTAGGCCTTCGAGCGTATCGACACCCGAAGCGATCGCTGCTTTGATTTGCTTGTCTTTTACGTCATTACAGATACATACGTACATAGATTGGCTCCTTTACGTGATAGGTATATCATAACGATAACTATTATCATTTTCAATAGTGTTTGCTGCATTTATCACCCTATCTTTGACTACGCAGTAAATAAATACAGACAGATATCCTGAAAAATAAATTCATGTAACTAAATATAAGTATCGATGTAACCGAATGGTATCAAAGGTAGTAAATTAACGACGAACTGTAATTTGGCTCAATTTTTAATCGATTTTATTGACGACTGCTGTTATATTGACCCCCTATTAACAACGCCCTATTGGAATTATGCTATGTCTGATAATAACTTTATGATACGACCTATTGATTTGTTTAAAGTCTTATCTGATCCGACTCGTCTAAAAATATTTCAAATTCTTTTTAAAAAAGAAGCACGCTGTGTGGGCGAGTTGGTTGAGATATTGGATCAGCCGCAGCCAACCATCTCACGCCATCTAAATCACCTAAAAAAACTGGGTATCTTAAGCTGTGTGCGTGATGGGACTTGGATGTGGTACGAGGTCGCGGATGACTTGCCAGAGTGGTGTCAAGAGATCTTAGAGATCACGCATGAGCAGACATCGTTGGATGCAGATATGAAGCTTGCCTAGTAGATAAGATGGGCATGACGCCATAAAAAAAGACCTATAATTGTATAGGTTTTTTTATGGCGTTTTATCGCTTATGCACCAACTGGTGCGCAGATACTGACGTGTTTGCCGTATCCAATTAAGCCAGATCTAAAAAGTCGCTGACAAAGGCATTGGCCGGCTGGTGTATCAATGCCTCTGAGGTGCCCACCTGCTCTACTCGTCCATGGTTCATCACCACGATCTCATCTGACACCGCCCTTGCCTCTTCTTGGTCATGAGTGACCATGATGCTGGTGATACCCAGCTCATGGTGGATATTTTTTAGCCACGTGCGCAGCTCTTTACGTACCTTGGCATCGAGTGCGCCAAATGGTTCATCAAGCAATAATAACTTAGGCTTGACTGCCAAAGCTCGTGCCAGTGCAATCCGCTGGCGCTGTCCACCAGAGAGCTGATGTGGATAGGCGTTGGCGACTTGGGGCAATTGCACCAACTCTAATAGCTCATTTACACGCTTATTGATATCGGCATTGCTAGGACGCTTGTTTTTTGGTAACAGCGTCAAACCAAAAGCGACGTTGTCGGCGATGTTTTTATGGCGAAATAATGCATAGTGCTGAAACATAAAGCCGATATGACGCTTTTGTACTGGGGTGTTGGTCACATCCAAGTCATCAAATAATATCTGCCCTGAATCGGCATACTCAAGACCGGCGATGATACGCAGCAAGGTGGTCTTACCGCAACCTGATGGCCCAAGCAAAGTGGTTAGTTTGCCAGTCGGTACGGTGATATTGATATTGTCTAAGGCGGTAAAACTGCCAAATTTTTTATTAACGTTGCGAATCTCAATACTCATAATCGTGTCTCTTATTCACTTTTGCTTATCGTGGCAGCCTCTATGCTGGCGACAGCGTTGTGGTAATCAATCTTTCGTATAGGCCGTCAGCTGTTTACACGTTTCCCGAGCTCTTAGCTGCCTGCGCCGCCGTCTTATAGGTGTCGGCCGCATTGGTAGCATTGGCGCTCACTGGTAGCTCAGGCGCAGCCGCAAGACGTGCCGATTTGGCAAACTTGCGCGCTTGCATCTTGGTCATGACCTGCTGAATCAGTAGTGTCACCAGCGCCAGTGCCGCAAGCAGGCTTGATAAAGCAAAAGCGGCGGTAAAGTTATAATCGTTATAAGCAATCTCGACCAGCAGCGGCATGGTATTGGTCTCACCGCGAATATGACCGGACACTACGCTGACTGCACCAAACTCGCCCATCGCTCGAGCATTGGTCAAAATCAAACCATAAAGCAGTGCCCATTTGATATTGGGCAAGGTGACATGCCAAAAAGTCTGCCAACCACTTGCGCCCAATGTCAGCGCCGCTTGCTCCTCACTGTCGCCTTGCGTCTGCATCAATGGAATCAGCTCACGTGCCACAAATGGGAAGGTGACAAATAATGTCGCCAATACAATGCCTGGCACCGCATATATCACCTGAAAACCCATACTCTCAAGCCAGCCGCCCACAGTAGAGTTGAGACCAAATAACAACACAAACATGAGGCCTGCGACCACAGGTGATACCGAAAATGGCAAATCAAGCAAGGTGGTGACCAGCTGCTTACCTTTAAACTGATAACGTGTCACCAGCCAAGCAATTGCGATACCCATCACCATATTGATCGGCAACACGATACCGGCAGTGATCAAGGTCAGCTTAATCGCTTGTAAAGCCTCAGGATCGACCAAGGAAGCAACATACAGCTGCCAGCCGTTTTTAAAGGCTTCATAAAACACCGCAAGTAGCGGCACGACCAGCATCACCACCATAAACAGCACAGCAATAGTGATAAAGGTGCGACGTATCCACGGTGTGTCTTTGGTCGCAGGATTGCTTTGGTAATCATAGCTATTGGATATCTGCATATCAGCGAGCTCCTACGCGGCGAGACAGTTTCCACTGTACGATATTGATGGTCAATAAGATGGTAAATGAAATCAGCAACATAAATAGTGCCACGGCTGATGCGCCCCCAACATCGAACTGCTCCAGCTTACTGATGATAATCAGCGGCAAAATTTCAGTTTCCATCGGGATGTTGCCGGCGATAAAAATCACCGAGCCATACTCACCTGTCGCACGGGCAAACATCATCCCAGCGCCCATCAGTAGGGCTGGCATCAGCTCAGGCAAGATCACTTTGCAAAACGTGGTCAAGCGATTGGCGCCCAGTACCGCCGCCGCCTCTTCAAACTCAACCGACAGCTCAGCGAGTACCGGCTGCACCGCCCGCACGATGAACGGAAAGCTGACCACCACCAAAGCCAGCCAAATACCTAAAGGCGTAAAGGCCACTTGAATATCAAACTTGGCAAACCATTGGCCGATTAGGCCGTTGGGCGCATACAGAGTGGCAAGCGAGATTCCAGTGACCGCTGTTGGCAGTGCAAACGGCAAATCAACCAAGGCATTGATTAAGGATTTGCCCCAAAACTCATAACGCACCAGCACCCAAGCGACCAAGGTACCAAACACCATATTGGTCAGCATCGCTGCAAACGCCATCCATAAGCTCAGCTTGATCGCAGACGTCACCTGCGGTTGGCTGATGGCCTGCCAAAATCCCGTCCAGCCCATTTGCGTCGTGGTATAGGCCATCATGGCAAACGGCAGTACCACCAATAGCGATAAGCTAAAAACCGTGATACCCATGCTCAGCCCAAACCCTGGCAGCACGTTGCGCTGACACATACGGGTCAGCCAGCCTTTTTTGGCAGGAGCTTTGTGGGCGGATGAAGAGGTTGCACTCATAGTGATGTCCTATTGCCTAACGAATGGTACGTAACAAAATATTGAGCAATCTACTTAATGATGATTATGCTAGGTCAGCTGAGCTTACGGTATAAAGGACATGGTGTAGATGACCATGTCCTTTTTTTGTTTACCACGGCTTCTCTTGCGCTAGAGTATCGCTCTAGGTACTGTGCTGCTCATTGTTTACTGCAGTGCTTACTGTTTACTGCGGTGCTTACTGTTTACTGCGGTGCATTGATCGCTAATTGATCAAAGACGCCATTGTCACTAAAGTAAGTGCCCATGATCTCATCCCATGAGCCAAAAGTATCATTTGGACGGAAAGTCTCAACCGGTGGCAGTTTGTCACTGTTTTTATCGAGTACGCTTTGTACGCTTGGACGCAGATATAAGTCAGCAGCCAATTGCTGGGCCGGCTCGCTCCACAAATAGTTCAAGTAGGCTTTTGCTGCATCAGTGGTGCCTTTTTTGTCCGTGACGGCTTTTACAATGGCCACAGGGCTTTCTGACTTGATCGAGTATTTTGGATAGACGATGTCCACTTGACCGGCACCAAAATCAGTCGCTGCCAAGTTGGCTTCGTTTTCAAAGGTTACTAAAACATCGCCAATACCGCGCTGCACAAAGGTTGTGGTTGCCGCACGGCCACCATTTTCGTAGACTTTGACGTTTTTGAGCATCTCTTTTACGTAGTTTTTGGCTGGCGCCTCTTCGTTATTAAACGCATGCAGACCATAACCATAAGCGCCTAAGAAGGCATAGCGACCATTGCCCGTGACTTTTGGATTGGCCATAACGATCTCAAGACCGTCTTGAGTCAAATCTTCCCAGTCATTGATGCCTTTTGGATTGTCTTTACGCACCAAAAACACGATGGTGCTGGTAAAAGGTACCGCATTATCAGAAAACTTCGATTCCCAGTCTGACTCAACCAAGCCCTCTTTTTCTAGTAGCTCAATATCCGAGCCTTGGTTCATAGTGGCAACGTCGGCTTGTAGACCATTGGCCACCGACAAGGCTTGCTTACTTGAGCCGCCATGCGACTGCTTGACTGTGATGGTGCTATTTGGGTGCTCGCTTTGGTAGTGCTCTACAAATAGCGGGTTGTAATCTTTATAAAAATTACGGGCAACGTCATAAGAGACGTTGAGCAGCTCGATGTTTTGACCATCTGTAGCCGCCGTATCATCAGCGTTTGCGGTGGTGTCGACTGCATCATTATTGCTGCAGCCAGCCAGACCTAAGCTCAAGGCTATACCTGCAATGCTTAAAGCGCTACGTGTTTTACTTTTTTGTTGATATGGGGCGGCGTATGTCATATTTTCCTCAAAAATGTCTATTAAGTAATGCAGCTATGCTAACAGCGCCATCTTATTATGTTTAATGATGAATATGCGTATGGTATTGCCAAAAGGGAATAACCAAAGGATAAAAGCAGCCTTATCAAGCGTTTATAAAATATAGCTGAGCACAGAACAAATAGAGCAATTAGCAGATACTGTTAAGTAAGTTATGGTATTGCTTGAGCTATAGACGAGCCAGTCGCTAAGCGCTACTATCTTTATTAAATGTTTACCCACTCTTATCACAGCCTTAAAAGGTACTTAAATGACCGCATCTTCGACTCGTTTTTCTCGTATATTGGCAGCAGGGACAGCCGCCATCACCATGCTGGGCTTAAGCGCCTGCAACAACGTGACACCCGTCATGCCAAACACGCCCATCACTCAGCCCGAGCAAGCAGCTGCGCCTATGATGCAGGCAGTAGTTGGCGATTATGCCGATGCAGGTTATGAAAATCGCAGCCAAGGCTATGACTGGGTGGGCGTGATGGTAAGGTCGGCGGGCAATGAGCAGATCGATATCAAGGTGCGTGCACGTAGCGATATAAAAAACCCGACCTGCCATTTTAATGGCACCGCCAGCTTAATGGGTCAAGACAAAGCGCACGGTGTGATTTTTCAAACCAAGGTCAATGACAGCACGGCGTTTTTTCAGTTTAAAGATGGGATGTTGACCATTGATAGCCAAAACAAATACGCACTCAATCAATTTTGCTCAGGTGGCGGTACGCTAGTTGGCGACTATCAGAAGCTTTCAAGCGATTTGGATCTGACCTAAACGTATTATTGTTGAACTGCCAATCTTTAATAACGAATAAAAAAAGGTGCCAGATTTATACTCTGCCACCTTTTTTTATGAGTAATGTTTATCAACAATCAATTTTGCTCTATACCGCAGATGCACCAGTTAACTTGACCTCAGCACGTTGGTCTTTTGCGATACCGGCATAGTAATTACGCAAAATCTCTAGCACTTCTGGACGGCTGAAGTTGTCGGGGACTTCGAGATCCTCTGATAGCGCCTTACGCAGCTTGGTGCCTGATACTTTCACATGCTCAGAGGCATCATGCGGGCAAGTCTTATCGGACGCCATAGCGCTACAAGCATTACACCAAAACGTCCAGCCAATTTTTAATGGCTGAGTAATGAGGTCGTCTTTACCGACATATTCAAAGATCGTCTGCGCATCAAAGGCGCCATAATAATCACCGACACCAGCGTGATCACGGCCGACAATAAGATGGCTACAACCGTAGTTTTGACGGAATACCGCATGCAGAAGCGCCTCACGTGGCCCAGCATAACGCATATCGAGCGGATAGCCTGCCTGAATGACGGTATCTTTCTTAAAGTAATTGTCAATCAAGGTTTTGATGGCCTCTTGGCGTACCTCAGCTGGGATGTCGCCAGGCTTTAAGGCACCAAGTAGTGAATGAATCAATACCCCATCACAGATTTCAATGGCAATCTTGGCCAAATATTCGTGTGAGCGGTGCATTGGGTTGCGAGTTTGGAAGGCGGCGACCGTCTTCCAGCCTTTGGCGTCCAAGATAGCACGAGTTTCCGCTGGGGTTTTATAAATCTCAGGGTATAAGGTTGGGAACTCGCCTTCACTCAATACCTCGACACTACCTGCGATATTGACCTCGCCTTGATTGAGCACTTGCTGTACACCTGGATGCTCGCTGTCGGTGGTGGTAAAGACTTGCTGGCATTCATGGGCTTTGTCAATGGTATAGCTCTCTTCTACCGTCAAGATACCCATAATCTCGCCGTCTTTTGCCACCAGTGCTACTTTATCGCCTTGACTCAAGCTATCGGCCGTCGCCTTCGGTGCCGACAAAGTGATCGGAATCGGCCAGAACAAGCCAGCATTGTCACCGCTTTGCAGACGCATGTCATCGACCACCCCTTGCCAGTCGGCCTGATTCATAAAACCATTTAGCGGCGTAAAACCGCCAATACCGAGCATGATCAAATCGCCACGCTCACGTGAGCTTAACGTAATCGTCGGCAAGGTGCTGGCAAGTTTTAGTGCTTGATGGCGCGCCTCACCTTTTAGCAATAATGGCTTAAGCTCCTTGCTGCCATGTGGCGGTACAAGTTTTGATGTCTGGTTAGGTGTAGTAGTACATGTCATGTTTTTAACCTTATAGCAGCGAATAAATCGAATAGGCATAGGCTACCGAACTTTGATTATGAAAATTTATGCTGACTTTGGATATGGATATGTCTTAAAGGAATTTATGTTTATAGAGGCAAACTTATATGATGTGACACTCAATGATTCAATGATTGACCTTGCGACACCTTTTAGTTTAGGGCACAAAAAAACAGTACACACGCAAATCATTTTCGTCGCCGCATTTATGTTTAAAACAAAATTGAGATTACGTCATGTATCAATATAATTACGCTGACCAAACCTTGGTAGAAGAACGAGTCGCCCAGTTTCGTGACCAAACCGAGCGATTTTTGGCAGGCGAGCTTGCCGAGGAGCAGTACTTACCGCTGCGTCTACAAAACGGTCTGTATATCCAGCGCTATGCGCCTATGCTGCGTATTGCCATTCCTTATGGGCTACTTGCCAGCTACCAGTTGCGCAAATTGGCTGAGATTACCCGCAAATACGACAAAGGCTACGGCCACTTTACCACCCGTACCAATATGCAGCTAAACTGGCCAAAGCTAGAAGAAGTGCCCGATATTTTGGCGGAGCTGGCCTCAGTACAGATGCATTCTATCCAAACCTCAGGCAACTGTATTCGCAATACCACCACCGACCCTTATGCTGGTATTCATCAAAATGAGATTGCCGACCCACGTCCGTATTGCGAAATCATTCGTCAGTGGTCGACCTTTCATCCTGAGTTTGCTTTTTTGCCGCGTAAATTCAAGATTGCCGTCATTGGCACGGAAAATGATCGTGCGGCCACCCGTGTACATGACATTGGTCTGCATCTCAAGAAAAACGAAGACGGCGAGCTTGGCTTTGAAGTCTTGGTCGGCGGCGGTCTTGGTCGTATTCCTGTGCTTGGCAAAGTCATCAATAAATTCTTGCCCCGTCAGCATCTACTTAGCTATCTAGACGCTATTTTGCGGGTTTATAACCTGCATGGTCGCCGTGATAAAGGCAGTAAATACCGCTCACGTATCAAAATTTTGGTTGATACCTTGGGCGGCCCTGCCTTTGCCAAATTGGTCGATGCTGAGTGGGAGGCGCATACCAAAGACGGACCATTAACGCTGACAGATGCCAACTTTGAACATGCCAGCAGTTTTTTTAGTGAGCCTGATTATAAAGAATTTGATGCACTGCAAGCGCAATCTGATTTGCAGCAGCAATTAAGTGCGGATAAAGACTTTGCCAATTGGTACAACCAAAACACCGTGGCCCATAAAATCGCAGGCTACCGAGCGATTGTTATCTCCCTAAAGGCAGGTCTCGTCGATGGTAAATACGTCCCATCAGGTGATGTCACCCATACCCAAATGGACGCACTCGCTGACCTTGCGGACCAATACAGCTTTGGCGAGCTGCGTGGCACTTATCAGCAAAACCTGGTCTTCGCTGACGTGCAAACCAATCAGCTGTATGAGCTATGGCAAAAGCTGACCGACCTGCATCTGGCGCGTCCCAATATCAATACCTTAACCGATATGATCGTCTGCCCAGGCTGGGACTATTGCTCACTGGCCAATGCCACCACCCACAATATCGCTGAGCAAATCGAAAAGCAGTTTAGCGATTTGGACTACCTCTACGATCTTGGTGATATTCGTCTGAATATGTCGGGTTGTATCAATGCTTGCGCGCACCATCATACCGGCGATATCGGCATCCTCGGCGTCGATAAAAAAGGCGAAAACTGGTATCAAATCAGCCTTGGCGGTAATTCAAGCAACGATGCCAAGCTGGGCAAAATACTTGGCCGCTCCGTCCCTACCGAAGCGGTGGCGGATACCATTCAACAGATCGTCGATGTCTATGTCGAGCTGCGAGCCACCACGGACAATGATGTCGAGAGCTTTGGCGAATTGGTCGAGCGTGTCGGTATTGATCCCTTTAAGGAGAAGGTCTATGGCTAATCACCATATTTTGGATAGTAGCGGCGTCGATATTAGCGCTCAAGACAGCTGGCATGCTCTCGCCACAGATACGCTGCCAGATGGTATCGCTTCGATAGAGCTTACGCTACTTGAGCTGCTGCAAAAACAAGAAAAACCTGATGTGCTTGTGCCGCTGGCCGATCTGTTGGACGGCTCAGGGGCGATGGCAACGGGGTTGGTGAAAGAAGTGTATGATCTGATTGCCCAGCACAGTAGCCGTACTGGCCTATGGGTGACTGCGGATAGCGACACAGAGGCGCTGACCGCACTGAGTGAGCTGCTATTAAAGCAGACGCTTATCGTCATACATGTGCCCAAATTCGCGGATGGTCGCGGCTTTAGCTTCGCTCAAACGCTGCGCCAGCTGGCCTATCAAGGTGAGATTCGGGTCGCTGGCGCATTTGGCCGTGATCAAATTGCTTACTTATTGCGTGTGGGCGTCGACAGCTTTGTGCTCAGTGAACACGACTTACAGTCGGACTTTGATATTTCTCAAGCATTTACCGCCCTTGCTAGCAGTTATGGCGGTCGTAACGCTGCCGACTTACCAATGTTTGCCGGTGCTTAGTTTTTGAGTCCTTTATTAAGTTTTCTCTAAATTTTTATTACCTCCATCCCATTTAAGGAACGTATTATGAGCCAGTTACACCCAAACCTAGACATTGACCAAGCCAATCAAGACTTAAAAGGCAAATCACCAGAAGAAATTGTGGCATGGGCACTGACGCAAGCGAAAAACCCAATCATCACCACTAACTTCCGTCCATATGAGTCTGCTATCTTGCATCTGGTCGCCAAACAAAAACCTGATATCACTGTACTGTGGGTAGACTCTGGTTATAACACCGATGCCACTTACCGCTTTGCTAATAAGGTGATCGAAGATTTAGACCTCAATGTCATTACTTATATCCCTAAGCAGACAGCTGCCCACCGTGATGTCACGATGAATGGTATCCCAGGTGTCAATGACGAGCAGCACGACAAGTTCACCGAGCAAGTCAAACTTGAGCCGTTTCGCCGTGCACTCGATGAGCTAAAGCCTGACGTCTGGTTCAATGCCATTCGCAAGGATCAAACCGAGTTCCGCCAAGGTCTTGATGTGCTTAGCCTATCAAAAGATGGCGTGCTAAAAGTAGCGCCGTTATTTGAAAAAACCGATAGCGATTTAGACGATTATCTGCTTGAGCATCATCTGCCAAACGAGTTTGATTACTTTGATCCGACTAAAGTAGAAGAGCACCGCGAGTGTGGCTTGCACACGCAGTTATAATCAAGCGTTACCGTAACTCATCGTTTAAAAAGCTCTGTTTAAAAGGCTCTTTTACACTTGTAAGAGAGCCTTTTTGTCGTAAGCGCTCTTATCACTATTCCCTTCTCTATTCCACATTCCATCAAAAACTATAATAAATATGACAAAAACGACTATGCTAATGCCAATTCACTGCATGAGACGTAGCGCCTGATACCTCATAATGGAAGCATATTTTACGACATTGAATACATAATTGGTGATGCTATGAACACCTTTCCATTATTTTTTAAACTAGAAGACCGCAAGGTACTGATCGTGGGCGGCGGTGATGTGGCGCTGCGTAAGGCAGATTTGCTTAGCCGTGCTGGGGCTGCCATTACCATTCTAGCGCCTGATATCAGCACTGAGATACAAGCCTTGCTATCGGACGATAAGCACGAGATGATTTATAAAAATTATAATAAATCCTATATGACAGGTGCACGAGTCATCATTGCGGCGACTGATGATGAGACGCTCAATCATCAAGTGCATAGCGACGCCACCGCGCTTAATATTCCAGTAAACGTGGTTGATACCCCGCATTTATGTGACTTTATCTTCCCCGCTATCGTCGATCGTAATCCCATTATCATTGGTATTTCATCGAATGGTAAAGCACCAGTGCTGGCACGTCTACTACGTGCACGTCTTGAAACCCTCATTCCGCAAGGCTATGGCAAACTGGCTAAGCTGGCTGGTGAGTTCCGTAGCGAGGTAAAATGTAAAATACCAACCCTGACAGGCCGTCGGCAGTTTTGGGAGCGTGCCTTTGAAGGTCAGGTCAGTGAGCTGATGTTTGCCGGTAATGAGCGTGAGGCCACTGCGCAGTTACAGAAAGATTTAGACAGCACAGTAGCAGCGCTTAAAAACAGTACTAATCATAGCGTTGTCCATGATGCCCATAGCCCTGCTAATAGTCCTGCTACGACGACTAGCCAGCATTCACAGAACCACAGTACAGAATCACTATCGGCCTCTGCCCCTGTAGCAACAAATAAGTTAACGACTACTCAACATACTGCTATTGTTGGTGAGGTCTATATCGTCGGTGCAGGACCTGGTGATCCAGAGCTGCTGACCTTTAAGGCGCTACGTCTGATGCAGCAAGCAGACATCGTCTACTATGATGCGCTGGTCTCTCCGCAAGTATTGGATCTGTGCCGCCGCGATGCTGATAAAGTGTTTGTCGGTAAAAAACGCAGCAATCATGCGGTAGCGCAATTGGGTATCAATGAGCTGCTCATCAATAGCGCCAAACAAGGTCGCCGTGTGGTACGTCTAAAAGGTGGCGATCCCTTTATCTTTGGGCGTGGCGGCGAAGAGATTGAAAGCTTGCGGGCGCATGGGGTTCCTTATCAAGTGGTACCAGGTATCACCGCTGCTAACGCTGCCGCCAGCTATGCTGGTATTCCCCTTACCCACCGTGATCATTCGCAGTCGGTGCGTTTTGTCACTGGGTTTTTAAAGGCGGGTGCGCCCAATGAGAAGTTTGAAAACTTACTTGATACCAATGAAACCGTGGTGTTCTATATGGGCCTACATTCGCTGGCACGGTTGACGACAGGTTTGATAAACGCTGGCCGCTCGTCTGAGACACCGATTGCCATCGTCTCCAATGCCAGCATGCCCAATCAGCAAGTATTAACTGGCACACTTGAGAGTATCGTGGAGCTGCAAGAACAAAACCAGCTGCCCACGCCCGCCTTACTTATCATGGGAGATGTGGTGGCGCTGCATGATGATTTGGCATGGTACAACAAACATAATAAAAATACTGGCGCTACAGAAGATAATTGGTTACGTACAGGAACAGCTATCACGGACCAAGATGCAAAAAAACCGATAGACCAGCAAGCCCATGCGCTCTCTATGGTCGCTAATTTGGCTGCTCAGCAAGAAGAAAGCTTAGAGCAATTGGTAATTGGATAATGTTTGCTTGATTTCGAACGGACTATAATATAGCCCTGTCAATATGTTATTGGCAGGGTTTTTTATGCGCTTGTAACAAAGCAAACCACAACAATTCTTGCTAGAATGACAGCTTTCTATTAAACACCCTTAAGCTTAACTATGCTCATACCTGCCGATACCAAATCCATGCCTACTAACCCGCTCACCATCCTACATACCTCAGATTGGCATTTGGGGCGCAGGCTCTATGGCCGTATGCGTTATGACGAATTTGCAGCGTTTTTGAGTTGGCTTGAAACCACCATTAGCGAGCAACACGTAGATGTACTGATTGTCGCTGGCGACATCTTTGACACCATGACCCCAAGCAACCGAGCGCAGGCGCTGTATTATGAGTTTTTGGGGCGAGTCTCACGCTCCTGCTGCCAGCATATCGTTATCGTCGCCGGCAACCATGACTCCCCGACTTTTTTGGATGCACCAAGTCATGTGCTTAAATTTTTAAACGTTCATGTCATTGGCACCGCTTGTGAAGATTTAAACGATGAGGTCTTGGTATTAGATGACACGGACGGCGCGCCGCACTGCATTATCGCCGCTGTGCCCTATCTGCGTGATCGTGATGTCCGTAGCAGTAGCGCTGGTGAGTCCGCCGATAGTAAAGACGCCAACGTCATCAAAGGCATTCGTACCCATTATGATGACGTGGCAAGTATCGCTAAAGCTAAGCAAGCTCAATTAATAAAATCCCACCAACGCCATATTCCGATCATTGCCACAGGGCATTTGTTTGCGGCTGGCGGCACAACAACCGAAGACGACGGCGTACGTGAGCTTTATGTCGGCTCACTCGGCAAGATCTCTGCTGATATGTTTGATAAGGGCTTTGATTATGTCGCCCTTGGGCACCTGCACGTCCCGCAGCGAGTCGGCGGTCGTGAGACTATTCGCTATTCAGGTTCGCCGATTGCCATGGGTTTTGGTGAGGCACGCCAGCAAAAACAAGTGTTGCTCATACAGTTTGGCGCAGTAGAAAATGAGTTTAATGATAAAAAACCAACGTCAAACAATACCGCCAATACTGCTGCTCGTACCATTGCAAGCAATGTGCCTCAGATCCCCAGTACAGTTGCCACAATTGAAAAATCGGTAGAAAAAGCCGCTAAAAAAGTAGCCAGTCAGTCGAATGGCTTTATGGATGATTTGTTTGGATTTGACGAACCGTCGGCCAATGACAATAAAGATGAGGTGGCAAAAGTTGCTGTCATAGAAAGCGCTTCTGCTAGTCAAGACGAACACAATCAATTACTGCCTATTGATGTCGCTACTACTAATAAAATGCTGTACCGTAATGATTCTAATCAGATGCAAGTGACCTCCCTACCCATTCCAAAATTCCAAAGATTGGCACAAATCTCAGGTGATCTACAGTCTATCCAACAGACGATTGATAGCACTGCTCAGACTTTAGATGACACGGAGTCTGTTTGGCTCGAAGTGATTTACACAGGTGACGAGCTGGTCAGCGAGTTACGTGAGCATATTCAGGCGATGGTAGATGGGTTGCCGTGTGAAGTATTAAAAATAAAAAATACCCGTACTTATAATAAAGTGCTAAATCAGCAGCAAACCTCTGAGACACTACAAGACTTGGATGAGGAAGAGGTGTTTGAGCGCTGTTTGCTTCTTAACGAGGTCGCAGATGAACAAAAAAACGCCCTACGAGAAGCCTATCAGCAAATCATATATAACCTGCGTCATGAAGACACTCAGGCGGAATAACAGCCGCTCATGTCAACTACTCACTGCTTTATTGCTTCTTACTATCATTTTGATAACCACTCTATAGACCTATCTAAAAATAAGACCTGCCCATGCGACTGATTGAACTGCGACTAAAAAACCTCAACTCCCTAAAAGGCGAATGGCACATTGATTTTAGTGACCCCGCTTTTCTGAATGAGGGCATCTTTGCCATTACTGGGCAAACGGGCGCTGGCAAGACCACCATCTTAGATGCGATTTGTTTAGCACTCTATAGCCAAACGCCACGATTGGGCGACATTACTGGTTCAACCAACGAGATCATGACCCAAGGTACGGGTGAATGCTCAGCAGAAGTCATCATCGAGATCGACTCTACACGTTATCAATGCTACTGGTATCAGCACCGCGCGCACAAAAAAGCCAAAGGTAACTTATTACCGGTTAGACATGAGATCAGCGAGGTCAAAACTGGCAAGATTTTAGAAGAAAAAAAATCCAAGACATCCGCCTATATCCAAGACCTTATCGGTATGGATTTTAATCAGTTCACCCGCTCCATCATGCTGGCTCAAGGCAGTTTTGCCGCGTTTTTGAAGTCGGATATCGGTGATAGAGCAGCTATACTGGAAAAAATCACCGGCACTGCCATCTATGCCAAAATATCGCTCAATGTCCATGAGAGACACCGTACTGAAAAAGAAGCGCTTGGCAAACTACAGGCAGGCGTGGATAGCCTATCTTTACTGAGTCCTGAGGATGAAAAACGACTGGCAGCAGAGCTTGAGGCGCTTAACCAGCAACAAAGTAAGCAGCGACAACGCTTTAAAACCGTAAGTGAGCAGCTGCAGTGGCTGGAGCAGGTTGAGCAGCTACAGCAGAGCCTTGCGAGTTATCAAGAAGATTTTTCCGCAGCACAGCATGCACAGATAGAATTTACTCCAGAGGCCAAACGCTTGGAGCTGGCCAGTAAAGCTTTAGAGATTGACAGCCAGTTTCATAAGCTTGGCTATAGCCGAGAGACGGTCAATCGGCTTAGCAGTGAACAACATCAATTACTCAGTAATATTCCATCTCAGCAAGCAGTGCTTGCACAAGTTACGACCCATTTAAACGATATCACTACCATTGAAAAGCAGGCAACAGATAATCTACAAACTACTCTGCCTGTTATTGCAAAGACACGCGAATTGGATGCTGAGATAAAACAGCAATTTCACTCTTTGGCAAACGACAAACAACGTAAAGACGACTTAGTCAATAATACGCAACGATTACATCAAGAAATAGCCAGACACAGCCAAACAGAGCAAGAGACGAAGACTCAGCTTGGCAGTCTAGAAAAGTATTTTGATGATTATCAAGAGCTAAACGACCTCGATACAGACATGGCCACCTTTGATAGCAGCTGTGGCCGACTAAAGACGCTGCTAAAAGATAATGTCGGCTTGACTACGGATAAACTTGCGTATGACCATCGAGCCAGCCAGCTACAAGCTGATTTCGATAAGCTGTCTAAGCAACAAGATTCAGATAGTTTATTAATAACCAAGCAACGCGAGCAACTTGCCAGCGTACAACAGCAGCAAGCCGCACTTGTCGAAGCACAATCGCTTGCGAGTATGCGCTTTGAGCAGGAGCAAGTCGACCAAATCAACACCCAGATTGCCCAAGCCAGCTTTAAATTACAGCAGCTGTCCGATCTTGCCTGCCAAATCAAAAATACCAAACGTTCACTACCGACGCTCAATGAAGAATTAACGACCTTAGAAGGACTCATTGCTGATCATCGATCAGACATTCAAGACGCCAAACTCAAGCGGCAAGAGAAGCAAGAGCATCTGAGTCTACTACAAAAGGTCGCTAAGCTTGAAGACTACATCGCAGAGCTTGAACATGGATCGCCCTGCCCGCTTTGCGGCGCCACTGAACATCCTTATGGTAAGCATCATCCATTATTAGACCGCAGTCACCAGGATACCAGCCAACATAAACCCTCTAAGACGCAACAAACACAGCAGCAAATAGCGGAACTAGAGACCGTTATTGATAACCTTGAGCAAGCTTTATCAAAACACAATATCGAATATGCCACTAAAAAACAGACGCTGAATAACCAGCAGCAACAACTGGCGCCACTACAGCAACAATCTAAAACCTTACATGAGGATATCCAGTCTGACCTACATTCGCTATTTGAGACTAAAAACAATCACTCTGAAGCAATCGCAGCAATTATCGACCCACTTACGCAGATAAACGATAACATTGATGCGGTTACTGCGAACCTAGAGCCTAGCTTATTCTTATTAGATACCGCCAAACACGATCTAACTGAACATAAACAGTCTCTTAAAACCATAGTAATCGAATATGACAATTTAACTGAAAGTGCGACAAAACTCAGTACGGCTATTGAAGCTGATGAAAAAAAGCAACAAGCGGTCAGTCATGACATTAACAACCTGACAACTGACATTAAGCTTAACTCACAAAAAATTAATGGGATAAAAGATAAGATCACTGCTAATTTCTCAGAATTAACGCCTCTGCTGAGCACCATTTCAGCCCTGGTAAATAAGTATCCCATGGACCAACATAAAGCATACTTAACCACAGCGCTCAATACGGCAGACTTATCTGACGCACTTACGCAGCTGGGTCATAGTTTTGATAAGCAAACCGTAATAGACAGCGCAGCATATGACCGTCATATTGAGAAACTGCGACAACAGCGCAGCGCTTTAAGTCAGTTAAAACGACAATTCAATGAGCAAAAAAACAGCAAACAGCAGCTGAGCAACACCTTGAGCGGCCTGACTGCGCAGATTGAAACCAAGCAAGCACAGCTGCACAGTGATGAAACAGCGCTCAACGAGCTAGAGCGCTTAATTGCTCATAAGACCAAGACCATCGAACAATTAAAACAAGATAGAACAGAGATTTTTGCAGATAAAGATACAGATGATGAAGAGACTCAATTACGCAATGCTGTCGATGCTGCTAAAGATAAGCAAAGAGTAGCGCAAAGACAGCTAGATACCGTACAACAGGCATTAGAACAATTAAAGAGTAGAGAGGAGCAACTAGCAACAGAGCTACAGTCGGCGACGACCACGCTGAATACGCAGCAAAGTATCTTTACAGACTTACTCACAGCGTCCGATTTTGTCGATGAAGCCGCTTTTGTCAAAGCCCGCTTGCCCAAAGAGGAGCGTGACGCCCTACATAGACGTAAAGTAGCGATCGATACTGCGCTGCATCAAGCTCAGCTGCAGTTGGACAGTACGCAGCAAGTACTGACGCAAAGTCTTGCTGCGCCTATGACGGATGCAAGCCGAGAGCTCCTTGCTGACCAATATCAGCAGATACAAACAGATATCGACGAATTAAACCAAAAAATCGGTGCCATTGATCAAAAGCTTAAAGACAACGAGCAGCAAAAAAGTGCACAAGCGGCGCAGCGGATCGCCATTGATGAGCAAAGACAAAAGCTGCAAGTATGGCAACAGCTGCATATGTTAATTGGCTCGGCTGATGGCAAAAAATATCGTACCTTTGCCCAAGGCCTAACGTTTGAAGTCATGATTGGCCATGCCAATACGCAATTGCAAAAAATGAGCGACCGTTATTTGTTGATTCACGACGACAGCAACCCGCTTGAGCTGAATGTCATTGACAACTACCAAGGCGGTGAGGTTCGTAGCACCAAAAACCTCTCCGGCGGCGAAGGCTTTATCATCAGCCTAGCACTGGCACTTGGGCTGTCGCAAATGGCCAGTCATAATATCCGCGTTGATTCGTTATTTTTGGATGAAGGTTTTGGTACGCTTGATGAAGACTCACTTGATATCGCACTCGACACTTTAACCAATTTGCAGCAAGAAGGTAAATTGATCGGAATCATCTCCCACGTACAGGCGTTAAAGGATCGTATCTTGACGCAAATCAAAGTCGAAAAACTCTCAGGCGGCTTTAGCCAAATCAGCGGACAAGGCTGCTATCATCTTGGCCATTAAGCCACACACCAGCAATTTATAGTAGGTTTTAAAATGAGTGCAACACCAACTCAAGCCAACAAGGATGATCGCTTATCCATCAAAAGCATGAGCCTCAAAACAGCGTGTGCTTCTTTTATGATCGCTTTCGGTATGCTCACTTCTGCTCACGCCACCATCAGCTGTGCCGGTTATTTACCCAACAGTTATTTTGAGCGTATCGAAAACAATGTTAAATTCGCTGGCAAACTGACTGAACAAGCCGATGGGTCGCAGCAGCTACAAGACCTAAACGGCAACGTTATCTTAGACAGTCTCACCGATGCGTATATAGTAATGGATACTTATTTACTGGCCAAACAGCAAGGTAAACATGGTGTGGCAAATGCTGCTGGCGAGATTATCGTGCCTTTTGAATATGATGAAATTCACATCGAGCCAGATATTGCCACCAGCTTTATCGTCAGTCTTCACACCTCAGACGATGCCAGCAATACTACCAAACAAGGCATTATCAATCGGCATGGTAATTGGATTTATCCATTAGCTGATGCTCGTATTCAGCATGCGCATTACGACCCTGATTATGATCAAGACTTCTTTACAATCACTGATGATAAAGGACTGACAGGGCTGCTGGATGATAGAGGGTATTGGGCAGTGATGCCGCAGTACGATGCAATTAATCCGTTAAATACTTGTACTGGTGACCCCTTATATATGCAAGTCAGCTCACAAGATAAAACGGCACTTATTGATCAAAATAACGATGTCATCATTCCACTGGCAACCAACCAACACATTGAGTTGTTTAACAGTTATGGTGAGGTGCCATTATTTTTGCGCAGTACTTTGGTCGCTGGTAGTACCGCAGAGGGCATGAGCGAGGATATTCAAGATGATATCGAGAGTGCCCAAATTATTGATGCCAATGGCAAACTGATTCTCTCATCAGACGCCCCGATTAAAAAGCTGTTATATCATCAGCTCTATATCTATAAACAGGCTGGCAAGATTGGTCTGATCAATGATAAAGGCAATGTCGTATTAGAGCCACAATTTAACAGTTGTCGTGATGACGCAGATGAGGTATGGCTTGAAAAGCAAGGTAAAATGCTGCGTTTAAAACATCTTATTAACCCTGAGTGAACTCAACTAAGTTCAACCAATAAAAAGCCACCGCTAATCATTAGCGGTGGCTTTGGTTTAAAACATAAGACTGTTTTCGGGTTATCTTCTTAACTCTTCATTAATTTCTTGTTGCACCAACTCTATCTGATTACGCAGTCTATCAGAGATTTTATTGGGCAGATCATTCAGCTTTTTGAGCTTGAATGAAAAATAAACACTAAAAACACCACTAGTGATTAACGCCAAACCTGTCCAAATAAGCCCCGTCATGCCAGAGAGGATAGGATTCCAGATTAATAAAAAAGCGAATATTAATCCCAACACCCCGATCAGCATCAACACGCCCCAGTCTGAGATGCCATAGCGCTTCAAGTCAACGGCATAACCGATGGCGCTAATAGAACGAAATAGAATTAAAAACCCGACATAAAACGCTAAAGTGATCATAGAGATGGCGGGGTTGATGAACAGCAATATACCAACGGCCAAGGTCAAAACACCAAAGCCCAGTGTCCAGCCCCAGTTGTCTAACACGTCTTTATTGGCGATAGAAAACACGATCTCAAATATGCCTGAAAGCAGAAACGAGAGACTAAATAATAAAGCCAGTGCTAAATAAGACGCTTCTGGCGAAACAAAAGTATAAACCCCCAACCCAATGAGAATCACCCCAACGATAAGCGGTATATACCAGTGTTTGACTGAATTTCTAATGGTTCTAAAGATATGTGTACTCATGACCTCCCCTTTATCACTCTTTCTTTTATGATGTTATAAATAATAAGAGAATGATAAAGGATAGCAGCGACTGCTGTGTCCATCCTTTACCAAATAGCCTATTTTGTCACCAAGCCACTCAACTCGCTCATCAGCACGGACAACGTTGATAAACTAATGTCACCATCGATGGCGTCAAGCTTATCCATTTCAGCCTCAATCGCTGCCAATTGATCTAGATGACGCGAGCGCCATTCACCAAAGGCTTGCTTGGCATCTGGTTTTGAGAGTATCGCATCCATCAGCATACGCAAACTGCGTGACAGCTCATTGACTAACGCATGACGCGCGCGGCGATCCCAATAGTCTTGCTGTGGTAAGGTGGCGATATTATCCATCATCCAATCGAGCTGCAAGACATGATACGCCTCAAAGTACAATGTGGCGATTTCATCGACAGGGCGCTCATATTGCTCAGCGAGCAATGCTGCATCTAGCGCATCCACGTGATATGGCAACATCGCAAACATCGTCGCATCATTTTCGGCCAAATCTTCTTGCATCAAGCTTGTGGCATCTTCTTGCAAATACTCGGCAAATTGCTGCTCAATAAACCCACCAGATTTGGTCAGTTTTTCCACACTGTCGCTAAAGCGGCCAATCATATCAGCGACTTGTAAGTCCTGACCAAAGGCATTGATGAACCAGACCACGCCATGCTCTAGTGCATCACGCAGACGCAGCTCTAGATTTAATAGCAACGTGGCATCCACTTGATTGTCTAACACTTCAAGCGTTTTCCATGCTTTGGAGATATTAAAGACATCACGGCTGATGGCGTAACCGCGCACGATGGTTGCCAGTGACTGCCCCGTCTCTTCATACAGGCGGAACAGCGCCTCGATACCCAACCGGTTGACCACACTATTGGTCAGATAGGTACTGATGATCTCACGGTGCAAGCGGTGCTGGGTCATCTCATCAAAGAAACGCGTCGCCAGCTCATCAGGGAAGTATTTGCGTAGCTCATTGATAAAATATGGCTCATCTGGCAAATCAGACAATAGCAAGTTGTCATACACCCACATTTTTCCATACGCTAAGACGACTGCCAGCTCAGGATTGGTAAGGCCTACCCCAGCTTTTTGGCGTTTAGCAATCTCTTCATCCGATGGTAAATACTCAATAGCGCGGTCCAGACGACCTTCGCCCTCTAGCATTTGAATAAACCGCTGATGATCGCTTAAGTTGGCGGCTGCACGGATATGACTGAGCTCAATCGCTTGGGGCTGTAGGTAGTTTTGGCGCAGTACCAGCTCGGCCACGGTATCCGTCATGGACTCTAGCAGCTCATTACGCTGCTTTAGGGTCATATCACCTTGCTCAACGACTTTGCCAAGCAATATTTTGATATTGACTTCATGGTCTGAGCAGTTGACCCCGCCTGAGTTGTCGATCGCATCGGTATAGATGCGCCCGCCCGTCTGTGCGTACTCGATACGCCCTTGCTGGGTAAAGCCTAAGTTGCCGCCCTCACCGACGACCGCCGTGCGCAGCTCACCACCATTGACCCGAACAGCATCATTGGCGCGGTCGCCGACATCGGCGTGCGTCTCGTTTTCACTTTTGACATAGGTACCAATACCGCCGTTCCAGATCAGATCGACAGGTGACTTTAGTAATGCGCTGATCAGCTCATTGGGTGCCAAGCTATCTTCGCTGATATCAAACAGCGCTTTCATCTCAGTACTGATAGGGATGCTCTTATCGGTACGCGAAAACACGCCGCCACCTTGGCTAATAAGCGATTTGTCATAATCATCCCACGTCGAGCGCGGCATCTCAAACAAGCGCTCACGCTCTGCAAACGACGTCGCAGTGTCTGGGTTGGGGTCGATAAAGATATGCAGATGATTAAAGGCGGCGACCAGCTTGGTATGGGTGGATCTGAGCATGCCGTTACCGAATACATCACCGCTCATATCACCGATACCGACCACAGTAAAGTCATCGCGGTTTTGGATATCCATGCTGCGCATACGGAAGTGACGCTTGACCGACTCCCAGCCACCGCGGGCGGTGATACCCATAGCTTTGTGATCATACCCAACCGAGCCACCAGAGGCAAAGGCATCATCGAGCCAAAAGTTGTACTCGCTTGCTAAGCTGTTTGCAATATCAGAAAAACTTGCTGTGCCTTTGTCAGCGGCGACGACCAAGTACGGATCATCTTCGTCATGACGCACGGTGTTGGTTGGTGGAACGATTTTTCCATCGACGATATTGTCGGTGACATCAAGCATACCGCGCAGGAATGTCTGATAGCAGGCAATCCCTTCTGCTTGGAAGGCATCGCGGCCATCAGCCATGGTTTTGGTCTTGACGATAAAACCGCCTTTGGAGCCGACAGGAACAATCACCGCGTTTTTGACCATCTGCGCTTTGACCAAGCCGAGCACTTCGGTACGAAAGTCTTCCATACGATCTGACCAGCGCAGACCGCCGCGTGCCACTTTACCGCCGCGCAGATGCACCGCTTCTACGCGCGGCGAGTAAACAAATATTTCAAACATGGGCTTAGGCTTGGGCAGATTGGGGATATCGGCTGCCAAAAACTTAAACGACAAGCGGTCTTTACGCTGACCCTCGCTATCGGTTTGATAGAAGTTGGTACGAACCATCGCTTTGATGAGATCCAAATACCAACGCAAAATACGGTCTTCATCGAGGCTATCGACATCGGCCAGCGCTGATAAGATCTGCTCTTCGATCTCAGCGGTTTTTTTGACGCGACTCTCATCATCATGCTTGGGGTTCATGCGCGCATCAAACAGGCTACCGAGTGCCACACTGATGTCACTGTTTTTGACCACCGTTTGCTGGATATAGGTACTAGAAAACGGCGCACGAGCTTGTACCATATAGCGTGATAAGGCGCGCAGCACCACCACATCAAAG
The DNA here is from genome assembly GCF_017498075.1 of Psychrobacter halodurans. NCBI lineage: Bacteria > Pseudomonadati > Pseudomonadota > Gammaproteobacteria > Moraxellales > Moraxellaceae > Psychrobacter > Psychrobacter halodurans. The sequence continues at coordinate 9,983 of NZ_JAGBKN010000010.1, read as the reverse complement.
GTATCTAGCTTGGTCGTGAGCACCAGCTCGTTAAACGAGTCACTCTCGACCCGCCCTGCCCAAATCTGCTTAAGGCTGTCCTCAAACTGACCGCGCACCACTTGCATATTGACCGCATCCACGTGTTCGAGCATTAGCTCATACTCTTGCATCCAGATGGGCTGCTCTGGCAAGTCAAACTCATATGTCTGCGCCGATATCACCGACACCCCAAAATTCTCAAGGATAGGCAGTACTTTTGATAAGATAACTGGCTGCTCGCGGCCGTAGAGCTTTAAGTGTAGCTGATTGCTAGCGTCGCCTGTTGATTGGTATAGGTGCCAAATCATCGGCTGCTCATCACTCAAGCCCGCCAAGCGTTTGATGTCCTCCACACCAGTGCGCGCATCAAAACGCTCTTGATACGCAGCTGGGATATGGCTCATAAAACGGCGGTTTAAGGCATTGGCCTGCTGCTCTCCGACATTATCTAGCAGCATTTTTTGGTAATTGTCGCTCCAAGATTGCATCAGCGCTGAGAGCTTGTCTTCAAACGCGGCGGTATTGACCTCTTTTACTTGACCTGGCACGGTGCGCACATGGACGTGTACGCGGGCATGGGCCGATTCGTTGAACTCCGTGGTAAAGCCAGATGATGTGCCGCCATAAGCTTCTTTTAGGACGTTTTGCACCTTGATACGCAGCTCAGTGTTGAACTTATCGCGCGGGATATAGACCAAACAGGAGACAAAGCGCTGATAATGATCGACGCGGCTAAATAAGCGTAGGCTTTTTTTGTCTTGTAGCTGACTGATGCCAGAGACGATAGGATAGAGCTCTTCTACGCTGGCTTGAAACAGATCATCGCGAGGCAAGGTGTTGATGACATGCATCATTTTGTGATGGGCGTGACCATCGCGCGGTAGATCCGCCATTGCCATAATTTTATTGGCTTTTTCGCGCAGTAGCGGTATTTGCTGCACAGTGAGCTGATAGGCTTGTGAGGTCAGTAGCCCAATAAAGCGATATTCACCGACCAGCTTGCCGCTGTCATCGAACTTATGAATACCCAAAAAGTCCATATAAACAGGGCGATGCACAGGCGAGACGCGGCTTGATTTGGACAGCATCAAGACGCGCGGCTCGGTCAGTAGCTGCTTTAGGACGGTGGGCAGTTGGCTAAAGCTTTCTGATAGCTTGTCTTCCTCCGCGCCGCGCAGTAGCCCAAGGCCACTATTGCCGATCGCAAACAAATCTAAGTCCGCAGGCTTATCATGAGAATTGACGTTGTCCTTATTATCGACACTATCTACCTCGATGGCTTGCCCGCCCTCCAGACGATACTCGCGGTAGCCCAAAAAGATAAAATGATCGTCCAATATCCATTCTAAAAACGCCTGAATCTCTTGCTGAGAATAAAACACCTCCGGCAAGGGCTTGCAAGCCAGCTCATTTTTGACTTCCATCAATTGCGCACGCATTTGTTTCCAGTCGCCAACGACTGTATCGAGTGTGTCGATTTTATTTAGTAGCATTTGCTGGAGGGCGGCCAAGTCTTCACTGTCCTGATAGGCGATTTCGCAATGAATCATCGATAGGTGCGAAGTGGCGCTTTCATGCGCGTTATGAATATGAGTGAGATTGCCCTCAGCGTCGCGCTCGACATTGATAATGATGTTGTACGTACGATGAACATCGATACCTTCGGACTCTAGACTCATCAAAATCGTGTCGACCAAAAACGGGCGGTCATAAGCGACGATTTGAATGACGGTATGTGAGCTATGAAAATGCTGCTCTTCGGCCTTTGGGTTGAGCACTGACAATTGCGGCTTGCTGCCATCATAAGCTTTGAGCAAAGTAAAGTGATGAAGCGCCATGCCAGCTAAGTCAGCATTGCTGATAGCCTTTGCCGTCTCTTGATGGAGAGGCTGATAATAGCTATGAATAAAGCGATCGAATGACGATTTATCCTTTTGTACATAACTGGTGGCGATATCGCTTATCTGGCTGATGCGCTCTTCGGCGATATTCAGAGAGTTTGGCATGTCCTTTGTCCTTTTTTATATATGTAGCATACTGATATTTATTTGAATTTATTAATCTGTGCTATTTCGCTGTCCATAACGCTATCGTTTTTTCTATCTGATTTGTGTGGATTTTCTCCTTTTTGACGCGTCTGTTTAAAAACATAGAGCCGGTCAGACTTAACACCGTTAATCTATGGCAGTTTAACGCACCTCAGGCATCAGCTAAAGTGTACAACATCATTTCATGAATCAGCGCGATGTCGATAACCTTTACTAATAAGACAGTCAGTGGTTTTGGACTCAGATGGTGCAATATAGGCTGGCGGGCGGATACTCATGGCAATCGCTGCGCTTTTTTTGTTAGAATACGGCAGTATATTTAACAGTGCGTCAATGATTCACATTTCTTGCTGAACACGGCGAATACTAAAGGCAATAATACTAAGGGCAAAATGTATGATGAATATTTTGGTGATTGGTTCAGGTGGCCGCGAGCATGCGCTGGCATGGCAATGTGCAAAAGACGACACTGTCAAAAATGTCTACGTCGCACCAGGTAATGCAGGTACTGCGCTAGAGCCTAAGTGCCAAAATGTCATATTAGATGACACCAATGGCGAGCACAGCGGTGTGATTGAGTTTTGTCAAGCCAACGCCATCGATATGGTCATCGTTGGGCCCGAGGCACCGCTGGTCACAGGCATCGTCGATGCTTGCCGCGATGCTGGTATCAAAGCGTGGGGGCCGACGGCATATTGCGCGCAGCTAGAAGGCTCAAAAACCTTTGCCAAAGAATTTATGGCGCAAAACAACATCCCAACCGCCGCCTATCAAGGCTTTACCGATGCCGCTGCTGCCAAAGCTTATATCGATGAGCAAGGCGCGCCGATTGTCATCAAAGCAGACGGTCTGGCCGCAGGCAAAGGCGTTATCGTAGCAGAGACGATCGAACAAGCCTACGAAGCCATCGATGATATGCTGGCGGACAACAAGTTTGGCGATGCTGGCAGCCGCGTGGTAATTGAGCAGTTTTTGCAGGGCGAAGAAGCCAGCTTTATTTGTATGATTGATGGTGACAACATTTTACCTATGGCGACCAGCCAAGATCACAAACGCGCTTATGAAGGTGATACAGGCCCCAACACTGGCGGCATGGGTGCATACTCTCCTGCCCCCGTCGTCACCCAAACGGTGCATGATAAAGTAATGGCAAAAGTGATTCAGCCTGTGGTTGATGCCATGAAAGCTGCAGGTCATCCTTATACCGGATTTTTATATGCTGGTCTGATGATTGACAAATCAGGCGACCCTTATGTTATCGAGTTCAACTGCCGTTTTGGTGATCCAGAAACTCAGCCAATCTTGATGCGCCTGCAGTCATCAATGGTCGACTTGGTCGCGCAAGGGCTGGCGGGTCAGCTGCCTAGTGCTGCCAAATGGGACGCGCGCCCTGCCCTTGGTATCGTCATTGCCTCTAAAGGCTATCCTGAAAGCTCATCGAAAGGCGATGTCATTGCAGGCTTGCCAAAGCTTGATACCGACAATGCCAGCTCAGTCAAAGTCTTCCATGCTGGCACCGCGTTTTCTGACGCAGAGGCGCAAGATCAAAACGCCAATCATCAAAAAGAAGTCGTGACCAACGGTGGCCGCGTCCTATGCGTGACCGCCTTGGCAGATAACATCTCGGACGCGCAGCAAGCGGCGTTGGCAGTCACTGGTGCGATTAGTTTTGATGGGGCGCAGTATCGCCGTGATATTGGTCATCATGCTATCGCTCGCGAAAACAGCCGCTCATAAAATGGCGATAAATGTGGGCCAAGTTTAGCCTACTACATTTACTGTTTTAGCTTATTATCGTAACTCTGATCAGATCTAGTGTCATACTAGATCTGATTTTCTTTATGCTGCATCGCTGAATCTGTGATGACTAACACCATGCACTGAGCTTACAAAGTAACTGCTATCAGAGCGCATCGCTTCATCAACCCAAGGCGGTTTCTATGATACAATTTTGTACCGACCATCGCATGTCCCTTGTATTGTAGGTTTTATGCCCGCAAATCAATAGCAACCGGATGAATGATTATATTTATGGCACACGATACGTCTAAACCCTCTAGTACCAAGCACTCTATCGATAACCTAAAAACCTCAGGGTTTGAGCGCCGGATGTCGATTGCCAAAACCTCCTTAAATATTGGGCGTCGTTGGGCGGGCAACAGCGTGTCTGGTATGTTTTTAAATAAAGAAGCACGCACCGCACGCAACCAAGCCTTTATGGAGACACAAGCAAACTATCTTGCTACCGAGCTTGGCAAACTAAAAGGCTCCGTGGTCAAAATCGGCCAGATGCTCGCAATATATGGTGAGCACATACTGCCTCCCGAGATTACGCGTGCGCTGCAAACGCTCAATGATGATACCGCCACACTATCATGGCCAACGATTGAGCAAACGCTTCATACAGTGTTGGGTGATAAAATAAGCGAGCTGGCGATTGATCCGACCCCTATCGGTACAGCGTCTTTGGCTCAAGTACACCGTGCCACCGTCATTGCCACAGGTGAGCAAGTCGTGCTAAAAGTCCAGTATCCAGGTGTCGCGGATGCCATCAACTCAGACTTGGCTTTGTTTAAACAGTTATTAAAGGTTAGTAACATCGTGCCGCAAACGCGAGCGCTTGATGCTTGGTTTGAGGAGATACGCGACCTACTCCATCATGAGGTAGATTACGAAGCAGAAGCGGCCACGACAGAGCGTTTTTATGAGCGTCTAAAAGATGATCCACGTTATATCGTACCCAAAATCAATCGCACGTATTCTAAAAAACGTCTGCTGTGCATGTCCTATGAGCCAGGAATCACAGTGGTTTCTACATCGCTGCAACAGTTGTCGCATCAGCGCCGTAACGCCATTGGTCAAGCCGCTATCGAAATCATGATGAAAGAGGTTTTTGTTTGGGGTGAGATGCAGACAGATCCCAACTTCGGTAACTATCTGGTACGCGTTAGTGAAAACGAAGACGATATCGACAAATTGGTGTTGTTGGATTTTGGCGCGATACGTCAGTTTGACAATCACCTCTTGAGCATCGCTCATGGTTTACTAAAAGCTGGCTATCACCATGACCATCAGTCCATGATGCGAGCCATGACTGGTTATGACTTCTTTGATAGCATGAGTCAAAAGGTCAAATCTGATATCGCTGCTCTATTCCTATTGGCCACAGAACCCTTTAGCAATCCTGCGACCAACCCTGATATTCCAGCGGAATGTCTAGATGCTGACAGCCGCTATATTTGGGCAAATAGTAAATTGCATTCTCGCCTCTCATCAAAGGCTAGTCGTGCTATGCAGTCTTTTGAATTCAACTTACCACCAAAAGAGTTCATGTTTATCAGTCGTAAGTTTATTGGTGCCTATACATTTTTGACAGTACTAGATGCTTATACTGATTCTGATAAATTGGTAAAGCCTTATTTATAATTTTAGCGATTTTTTGCTTAAATTTAAGCACCATTTTTTTGACCGCCTTCTTTTGGAGGCGGTTTTATTTTAGGTAATTTTATTTGCTTAGGCTATTTTATATAGTTTATTTAGCCTTCTAGGCTTATCTAGGCTTTGCTCTCTATTTTTGCTTAGGCTATTCTTAACTTTTATGAGTACTTAGATTCGCTTGCCATTGATCAAATCTGGTATTGTAGCCGGCAGGCTTACGCATACAGAGCTCCCAGCATATCTCACCGCGCGCCAGATACTTCACTTCGAAGTGCGTGCGCTGGCTATCTTGTGGTACCTTGTAGCGCTCATTGGGTAAGCACCATACTTTCGTCGCCTGCTGCTCGGCATTATCCATATAGCTCTCAATGTTGGTGGCCAATATGATCTCTCCACCTACCTGCAAACGTGATAATAAAAACTCAAAAAACGGCATGTTTAACCACTGCTGATTGGGGTTATGCTGCTCAGGATTGGGGTACAGAATAAAGATCTTGGCGATACTATTCGGCTCTATCGCATGGACAATCCAGGCGATCGCATCAGCATGTATCGCATCTAGGTTCGGCAATGCTTGGCGCTCGGCCAGTTTTGCAAAAGCATCGAATTTGTTGCGCGTACGCTCAATGGCAATCAAGTGCTGGTCTGGGTGCTCGGCGGCGAAGCTAAGCGCATGCTTGCCCTTCCCCGCTCCAATCTCTAAGAGTAAGGGCGCAGGGTTTGCCGTTTGTTGTATGATTGGAGGAATACAAAAGCTGCGCGGTGCTGAGAGCTTGTTTGGTTGAAAGGCACGCTGCTGTCGGTGCGTAAGCTCGATATGTTCGGTCATCTACTATCCTTAAAGCATTTGTCTTTTGCCATTATTCGGCCACATGCTATTATATAGTCAATCCGCGACAATAGTAATATAACGCTGGCAAGTCATGCTTCCCACCTCCCTGTTTTGGGAATGTCTTCTTATCAAAAAAGCGATAAAACTGAGATAGATAACCATCAAGCAAATAGCACTGATACCTTCATGCTATCTGGTCTAGCAAATATTTAGACGTTTTTTGCTATTTGTCGTTTACTCGGCAGACTGAGGACGCATTTTAGTAGCATTAGACTGGCCTCAATCAGCTTATGACTGACCCACACGCTTGCCAAGCTGATAATCATCAATTTAAGGATGCATGTATACCGACTATGACCGAATCAACCTCCAATCCAGCCAATTCAAGTAATCCAAGTACGCGCCCCAAGACTTATCCTTGCCCCCGCTGCGGCACGCAGACCGCTTGGCAAGACAATAAGTACAAGCCATTTTGTAGCAGTCGATGCAAACTGATCGACCTAGGCGCTTGGGCAAACGAAGAATACACCTTACCTGCAGAAACCACGCCTTTTTCTGACGAACTCTAACACTTACTTTTTTACTCACTTATCATCTTAAGGATGTTTACTATGTCTGCAACTTACCTGATGCCCACTTATAACCGTCAACCAATCAGCTTTACTCGTGGTTCAGGCAGTTGGCTGTATACCAAGGACGATACCCCGTATTTAGATGCGCTAACGGGCATTGCCGTTTGTGGCCTAGGGCACTGCCATCCACAAGTGACAGACGCCATTCAGCAGCAAGCCGCGACTTTGGTTCATACCAGCAACTTATTTGGTATCGATTGGCAAGAGCGCGCTGGAGAAGCGCTATGCACCGCCGCGCAGATGGACAGTGTGTTTTTTGCCAATAGCGGTGCTGAAGCAAACGAAGCCGCTTTAAAGCTTGCACGCTTATACGCCAACCAGCAAGGCTTTGCCCGTCCAAAAGTCATCGTCATGGAGCAGTCGTTTCATGGCCGCACATTGCTATCGTTGTCAGCCACCGCCAACCCAAAGGCTCGCGAAGGATTTTACACTTTAGATGAGGATTTTATCCGTGTGCCCTTCGGCGATATTGAAGCCATCAAACAAGCCGCGCAAAAACACGATGAGATTTGCGCTATCTTGGTAGAGCCTATTCAAGGAGAAGGTGGTCTAAATACCGCCGCAAATGGCTTTGGTTATTTAGAAGCACTACAGGCTGAATGTGATGCTCACAACTGGCTGTTTATGCTCGATGAAGTACAAACAGGTAATGGCCGTACTGGCAAATACTTCGCTTATCAGCACAGCAATGCCCGCCCTGATGTCTTGACGACGGCAAAAGGCTTGGGAAATGGCTTTCCTGTAGGTGCTTGTATGGTACGTGGCCGTGCCAATGGGCTGTTTGGCGCGGGCAGCCATGGCTCAACTTACGGCGGTACACCGCTGGCAAGTCGTGTGGTGCATAGTGTTTATGATGTACTCGCTAATACTGACATCATGAATAATGCTGTCACCGAAGGGCAGTTCATCCGTGAGACGCTAGTCGATGCACTAGGACAGTATGGCGTCAGTGCGCGCGGCGCAGGTATGATGATCGGTGTCGTGTTACCTGAAGACATGGACTGTACTCAGCTGGTGAATCGTGCACGCGATGAGCAAAAGCTTATCATCAACGTCACGGGTGGCCACGTGATACGCTTACTGCCGCCACTAAATATGAGACGTGATGAGAGTGCACAGGTCGCTGATCGTTTGATTGAGCTATTAAAGTCCTCATGGTAAAGCGATAAAACACGGCCTCAGACCATCAGTGATCATTGATTACTAAAATAATTGATTGTGATATGTTAAAAAAGGAGCCTATAGATAATCGAAATCTATAGGCTCTTTTTTATGATAAAGCCATCATCGCACTGATGATGCATCGCGCTTTAGTTGGCATGAAAATACTTCTTCAATACTTCAAGACAACGGGTTATTTTTGCAGGCTGCTGTTCGCGATTTAAAGTAACGGCATATAGCACAAAGCTTGGCAGCTGATAACCGGTCAACACCTCTACCAACTCGCCGCTCTCTAGCTCTTTTTTAACATCCATCTCCAGCATTCGCACCAGACCGTGGCCTTCTTTGGCCAATGTCGTCGCCATAAAGACGTTATTGGTATAGATACGAGAGTTCATTTTTATGCGGTTTTTTTTGCCTGTTTCTGTCTGAATCAGATCAATTTGATTGGCGTCTTTCATGATTTCGATACAGATCAGCTGGTGATCATTGAGGTCTTTTGGGCTTTGTATTTTGGCATGCTGACGCAAATACTGTGGTGAGGCAACCAGCATCTGGCGTACATCAGTCAATGGATGGCTACTCAGGCTCGAGTCATTGATGGATGGACTCATACGAACCGCAATATCAATACGCTCGTCGATCATATCGATATAATGGTTGTCTGCCAAATAGGTAATGCTCAAGTCATCGTGGGCGGCCATCCATGTCGAGAGCGCAGGCAAAATATGATTGACGCCCAGCTCAGGGGTGGTCGCCACTCGCAAGCTACCAGCAAGCTCATCTCGCAATTGATTGACTTTGATGCGCCCTTGCTCGGCCGCGCTGACCACATCTTTTGCCGCTTCATAAAAACTCTCGCCTGCCTCTGTTAAGCTAAGCTTTCGAGTAGATCGGTGCAATAACACCACACCCAGCTCGTTTTCTAATGAACGGATTTGCTGACTGACTGCACTGGTTGTAATACCAAGCTCACGAGCTGAGCCACTAAAGGAGCCATGTCCAACCACACTAGCGAACACAGCCATACCGCGTAAATTATCCAACATATTCTCACCTAACCTGCATTTGGTTTTTTAATATAACTTAACCATTATAACGAATTTTAATTTGCCTTACAGTGATTAAATACCATCCTTTTTTATCTAAAATGGCGCGTCACCCTTAATAAAAACAAAAATATCAAGGCGATAGCAATCATCACCTTGATATTTTTGGATAGCAATTGTGTCTAGTAGCTATATAGACTGTTAATCGGTTTTAATATAAAAAAATTTGACTGTTTAGTATAGCTGAACCTTACCCATTTTACCTTCGCCGCGCTCGAGTAGGTACTGCATCACAGGAGTGTTAAGCAATTTGGTTTCTGCCAGTGACTTTGCTTGCACCATACGCTTTTGTTGACGGCGCTCTGGGGTCTTGTCTTCAGCCTGCATGACACTGCTGTCAATTTTTAGGTCGATCTCGGCTTGCTCAAACTGCTGCTGCAGTTTTGACGCTAAGTGTTGAAAGGTGGCTTGTAAATGGCGGCTGTCCACACTGGTCACAAAGGTCGATTTGCCATTACACAGCCCAGTCATCATACCCTGACGCGCCAATGCTAGCTCGTCTTGCGCCAAGCTCTCAGCCTCGCGAGCGGTCTGTAGCCAATAATCCCATTTGTCTGGCGTCCACTCGCCAGTCAGCTCCTGTGGCGGGCAACGCAATAACGTGCGAGGATCATCCGCCGTCATAGTCAATTGAGAATCATTTCCGCCAGGCTCTGCAATTGGTTCAGGCTCTGCAATTGGTTCAGGCTCTGCAATTGGTTCAGGCTCTGCAATTGGTTCAGGCTCTGCAATTGGTTCAGGC